>JAEWJQ010000347.1 GCA_023386515.1 Pseudomonadota bacterium
GCGGTGCGGCTCGCCGACTGGCAGCTGGCGCGCATGGCCGACAGCGCGCACGTCAGCCGCGCGACGGGTGAGACGCGCAACCCGCGCGCCTGGGAACAGGCGGTGTTCTGGGTCGGCATGACCGCGCTAGCCGACGCCGGCGCCCCGCCGCGCATCCGCGACGCGATCCTGGCGATGGGCCGCGCCAACGGGTGGCAACCGGGCGCCAAGCCCTATTTCGCCGACGATCATGCGATCACACAAAGCTATCTCTGGGCCGCGGCGCACGGCGCCGGCCCCGCCGCGCTGGCGCCGACCCGCGCCGCCTTCGACCGTGTCGTCGGCCAGCCGGCGGTGACCACCCTCGCCTTCTACGTCCCGCCGAGCGGCTATGGCGACACCGAATGCCTGACGCGCTGGTGCTGGTGCGACGCGCTGTTCATGGCCCCGCCGGCGCTGGTCGAGCTCAGCCGCCAGACCGGCGACCCGCGCTACCGCGATTTCGCGCTGAAGGAATTCTGGGCGACGACCGACTTCCTGTTCGATCCGGTCGAGCATCTCTATTACCGCGACAGCCGCTTCTTCGAGCGCCGCGACGCGAAGCAGCGCAAGCAATTCTGGTCGCGCGGCAACGGCTGGGTGTTCGCCGGCATGGCGCGGATCATCCCGCTGCTGCCCAAGGGCAGCGCCGACCGCATCCGCATGGAGGGGCTGTTCCGCACGATGGCGACCAAGCTTGCCGCGGTGCAGAAGCCCGACGGCTATTGGGCGCCGTCGCTGCTCGCGCCCGAGGACAGCCCGCCGGAGGCGAGCGGCACCGCCTTCTACACCTATGGCATGGCCTGGGGCGTCAACAGCGGGCTGCTGCCGCGCGCCACCTATGCCCCGGTTGCGCAGCGCGGCTGGGCGGCGCTTACCCGCGCGATCCAACCCGACGGCCGGCTCGGCTGGGTGCAGCAGGTCAGCGACCGACCGGAGACGGTCGCGCCCGGCGATACCCAATATTACGGGGTCGGCGCCTTCCTGCTCGCCGCGACGCAGATGGCGGTGCTCGACCGCGCGGCGCGCTGACGGGCTCCGCGCGCATGTACGAGCGGACCTATTACGCCACCCATCCCGACATGATGGCGGGCGCGTCCAACGCCGATCTGCGCGACCGCTATCTGGTCGACCGGCTGTTCCGCACCGGCGAGATCGTGCTGACCTATTCGCACGGCGAACGCTTCGTGATCGGCGCGGCGGTGCCGGCGGGGAGTGGCCAGCTGGCGCTGCCGGTGCAGGACGCGCCGGCGAGCGCGGCCGGCCATCCCCTGCTGGAACGGCGCGAGCTCGGCGTGGTCAATATCGGCGCCCCCGGCCGCGTCACCGTCGACGGAGAGGTGATCGCGCTCGACCGCTACGAGGCGCTCTACGTGCCGATGGGATCGGCCGACGTCCGATTCGCCGGCGACGGCGCGCGCTTCTATCTGCTCAGCGTCCCCGCCCATGTCGCTTTGCCCTTGCGCAAGGTGACGCTGGCCGATGCCGAACCAATGCTGCGCGGCAGCCTGGCGACGTCGAACGATCGCGAGATCCACCAGCTGATCCTGCCGCATCGCTGCGCGAGCGCCTCGCTGTGCCTCGGCCTCACCCGCCTGAAGCCCGGATCGGTGTGGAACACGATGCCGCCCCATGTCCACGAGCGGCGCAGCGAGATCTACCTCTATTTCGACCTCGGCGAGGACGACCGCGTGGTCCATTTCATGGGCCGGCCCGACGACCTGCGTACGATCGTGATGCGCAACGAGGAGGTGGTGATCAGCCCGCCCTGGTCGGTGCATATGGGCGCCGGCACCCGCAACTACGCCTTCGTCTGGGCGATGGCGGGCGAGAACCAGGATTATGAGGACATGGCGGTCTGCGACATCTGCCAGTTGCGGTAGATCTTTCCCTGTCGGCGTGTCGACAGGTCGACGTATCGGCAGATATTGCAGCCGGCGGTCAGGCGGCCTCGGCGACGGACTCGGCGGTGGCGGCAGGGCTCGCCATCGTGTCCGCCGCGACGACGGGCCGGAACACGATGGACAGGGCCAGCGGCTCGGCATAGCGGCCGGCAGGCGGCGTGACGAACATCAGGCTGTTCGCATCGCAGCGCCATAGCCCCGCTGCCAGTTCTTCCATGGCATCGTGGATCGGTTCGGCGTCGATCGGCGGCCGTGCCGCACCCCGCCGTGCGTCGAAATCGGCGACATAGTGGAACGAGATATCGTCGATCTGCACGATGCAGCCGATCGCCCCCATCGGGATGGCGACGCCGAATTGCGCCGCGCCGACCGGTACGATCAGGCTGAAATAGCCGTCGTGCGTCAGGGAGGCGGTGAATTGCTGCGCCAATTGCCGATCCTGCTGGGTCAGGATGACCTGGACCGGGCGCGTGACGGGGGTGACGTCGCTGATCCGCAGATCGAGACCCAAACGCGCGGCGGACAGATGCGCCAGCGACATGGGCAGGCCCTGCGGCTGCAATTCGCCGGCCAGGAACATGCGGTTGGCGTTGCGCAGATACGACAGGCCCCAGCGGCGCAATTCCTGCTGCGCCCGTGACGGATCGACGATCGCGATCAGATCGTCGGTGCCCAGATTCACGTCATGCTCGAATTCGGCGAAGATGCCGATCTCGGCGGCCTGCGGCAGGAAGAGCAGGCGCGCCAGGATCGCCAGCGCGGTCTGTCGATGGCCATCGGCATCCGCGGATGCCGGCGGTCGGTGAACGGCGGCCGAGGCTTCACGCGCAAAGGCGATCGCCCCCGACTGAATGGCCTGGCGGGTGGCGCGCTGGCTGGCGCTGATCAGGCAGGATTTGTGCTTCGGGCGGCCATTGTCGGCATAATCGATCGCCGACCCCTTGTCCGATGTCGCGACCTGCTCGACGACCGCGATCTGCATGCTGAGCGCCTTCAGCGTGCGATGATCGTAATGGCGCGCATCGAACAGCCCGCGCTTGCTGGCCGGGTCGCAGCGATGGTCGGTCAGCAGCAGATATCGGCCGGTCACCCGCACGTCGAGCTGCTCCTCCAGCAGCGGCGTCACCCGGTCCTGCACCGTCCCCTTATAGCCCAGGTCGACGAGCATGATGATGTCGCCTGCGGCGATCCGGCCCTCGCGGCGGACATGCTGTACCATGCGGCGGGCAAAGCCGGCGCTGCGGCTGCAGATCCGGCGCACGACATCGGGCGCGAGCACCCCTGCCCTGAACGTGTCGTTGTCGGTGCCGATCCGCGCCGCTTCCTCGCTGGTCAGGCCCAATTGCGTTGCAAGGACGTCGGTACGCTCCGTCGGCTCGTCCTGCAGATAGGCGCGGATCGCCGCGGCGTCGACGAACGAGCCCCGCCGTGCGGTGAACCGGCTGATCGAGATCGCCGCGCCCTGGCCACCCGTGGCCTCGAACATCGCGAGCGGCAGAAAGCCGTCGCGCAACAGGAACAGCGGCTTCACCGGCCGCCCGGATGCGGCAGCCAGTTCGGCGATCTCGGCCTGCAGCCATTGCGAGAAGCTGTGCAGGACGGGACCGAAGACGTCATGGCCCAGCGCCGACTTGGGCTCCTCCAGCGCGCGGGAGGCGATCGCCGGACGATGCAGCTGCAGCGTCGGCCGCGACACGGTGGTGGCCGGATCGAAGAGGGCGGCGACCGCCGCTTCCAGGCGCAGGCGATGCTCGGTCTCGGCGTCGAACTGCTTGATGTGGACGGCATGGAGGCCGGCTTTGTCCGCGGCGATGCCGTCCGCGCGCAGATTGTCACCGATGTGCAGGATCGCGGCCGGTGGGACGTCCAGCGCGCGAAGAACCGGCCCGAACATGCCGTCGGCCTTGCTGGCGCCAATTTCGGACGAGCAGAAGATCCGGTCGATCATGGCGGCGACATCCTCCCCCGCCGCGGATCGGATCAACCCGCGCAATTGCGGCTCGGACAGATAGGTGTCGCTGACGATGATGACCTGCAATCCGGCCGCCTTGGCGCGGCGGATCAGCGCCACCGTCGGCGCGAAGGCGAAGCAGTGACGCGCTTCCAGGGCCAGCTCCGCCGCGACGCCATCCCCCGGAAAGACCGGCCATTGGGCGTAGATCTGCTCGATCGATACCTCGCGCGTGCCATGATCGGCCCATTGCAGGTCGCGCGCGATCTTTTCGGCCTCGGTGCGCGGTTCGATGCCACCGCCGGCGATGGCGAGGCCGGCGAACACATCCTGCGGCCGGTGGGTCGCGCGCCAGATCAACGTGTCGAAACAGTCGAGCGAGACGATCCGGATGCCTTCCGGCGCCCGGTCCAGCAACGTGGCCAGTTCGAACGGGCGGACGGTCGTGATCATCGGCGAATGCTCCTTCAACCCACGCTATGGGCGAAGATCACTACTGATCCGTTAACCATCCGACGTGGACGGCATGCCCTCCCCGTTCAGGCGGGACTGGCGGCATCCTGCCATTCCAATACCTTCAGGTAATTGGCCAAGCGATTGTCCTCCAGCCGGCGCAGCAGAGGGTTCTGGTGATAGGGGGCCAGCAGGTCGGCGAGCGTATCGCTCCACAGCGCATCCGCCGTGAACAGGACGCCCAGCCCGAATACGGCGGGCACGACCGCAAAGGCATAGCCGTGCCCGTCGGCATGCGCCCGCGCGCGGAAATCGTCGATCGCGGTGAGCACGCCGTTGCGCGGCCCGCCCTCATGCATCGCCCAGGCGAACTGTCCCATGCCGCGGAATCCGCCACCGTGCACCAGAGGCGAATGGCCGGGCAGCGCGCCACCCTCGAAACTGTACGGATGGCGGAATTCAGCCGGTATCGTCTCCGGCGCATAATACATGTCGCGGCGTCCCGACGGCCAGGCGACATCATGCAGGAAGGCGAGCAAGGGGCGCCCGTCCCGCCGGCAGATCGCCGCGATGGCGTTCAGTTCCGCATGTACCGTGTACCAATTGTGATCGCCGTCGATTAGCCAGGCGTCGACGTCCGCCAGGTCCGGCAGCGCCGACAGGCTGGTGTCGGCGATATGCCGGACCTGGGGATTGGCGGCCGCCCAGTGCCGGAATTCGGGTTTCGGCGCGGGATCGATGCTGACCAGCGTGCCATCGCGCGCGCCGACATAAGCGGCGATCTCGACCGACATGCCGCCATATTCCGCACCGATCTCGACGATGTTTCGCGCGCCCGCGACCTGCAGGGCCTGCAGGATGAGGGTTGAGAATTCGGACATGCTGTGGATCAGGAGGTCGGACATCGACAGGACAGCCTCATCGCATTGGCTAGATGGACCGACGCTCCGCAGCGGTCGATCGGAACGGAAATGCCCCGGGGGCAAGGCGCTGCATTCCTATGCCGAACATGCTTAAGCCGCGTTAACGAGGATGCGCGCGCCGGCCGACCGCGGACAGCCGCGGTTCAGCCTGTCCGGATCAGCATGAGGATCGGGACATTCGCAGCAGGGGATGGACGGATGATGCGGGACAAGGGCTTTGGACGCGGTCTGGCGATCGCGCCCCTCCTCCTCCTCATCGCTACGGCCGCGGCGCCGCTCCCGGCCGGCGTCCGGGACACGAGGCTGGCGTCGCTCGACCTGTCGCAGCCGTTCGCCGCGAAGCCTGGCTGGCGCTTCGTCGCGACGCAGGGGCCGGAGGTGGCCGATCCGCTCGGCGAGGCGGATGATCGGGCGCCCGGCGTCGTCCGCCTCTGCATCAGCCGCGACGGCGGCCGGACCTGTACGCCGCGCCTCGACACGTTGCTCGCGCTGCCCGGCAAGCCCGACCTGTTCGACCAGCCGCATTTCCTCGAGGATGCCCGGATCGTCCGCCCCCGCCCCGACCGGCCGCTGCTGCTGATCCGCGCCGCGAGCCTGCACAGCGGCGACGGCGACCAGCGCGTCGCCACGATCGCGCTCGGCTACGACCGGACCCGCGACGCCTTCGTCCCGGTCTATGAGAAGCGCACCGGCCGCAACAACAATCAGGAGGTCCGCTATATCGCCAACGGCCCCCTGCGCGGCGCGATCGTCGCGGCGGAGCCGACGTCCGACGCGCCCTTCGCCTATTGGATCACCGTCGACCGGCTCGGCCCGGACAGCCGCTATCATCAGACGCTGCGCTACCGCAGCCGGACGCGCTACGGCGACGGCAACCCCAAAGCGGTGATCGACTCCGACATGGCCGAGACGCTGCGGCGCGTGAAGGCGCGCTGATCGATCTCAGCAGCGGCCACGTCAGGACGACGCTGGTCGGCTGTTCGCCTATCGAGGCCTTGCCTCAATCCGAGCCGAACAGGTCGCGGGTGAACACCTTGTTGGTCACGTCGGCGAGATCGTCGGTCATGCGGTTGGCGATGATGACGTCGGACTCCGCCTTGAACGCGGCGAGGTCGCGGATTAGGCGCGAGCCGAAGAACGCGTCCTCGGTCATCGCCGGCTCGTAGATCACGACCTCGATGCCCTTGGCCTTGATCCGCTTCATGATCCCCTGGATCGACGATTGGCGGAAATTGTCGGAGCCCGCCTTCATCACCAGACGGAACACGCCGACCTTGCGCGGGCGGCGCGCCAGGATCTGGTCGGCGAGGAAATCCTTGCGGGTGCGGTTGGCGTCGACGATCGCGCGGATCAGATTCTGCGGCACCGTCGAATAATTGGCGAGCAGCTGCTTGGTGTCCTTGGGCAGGCAATAGCCGCCATAGCCGAAGCTCGGATTGTTGTAGTGCGAGCCGATGCGCGGATCGAGGCCGACGCCGCTGATGATCTGGCGCGAGTCCATGCCGTGGCTGATCGCATAGCTGTCGAGTTCATTGAAGAAGGCGACGCGCATCGCGAGATAGGTGTTGGCGAACAGCTTGATCGCCTCGGCCTCGCTGGGGTCGGTGAACAGGATCTCGACGTCCTTCTTCACCGCGCCCTCGAGCAGCAGATTGGCGAAGATCCGCGCCCGTTCCGACTGTTCGCCGACGATGATCCGCGACGGATAGAGATTGTCGCGCAGCGCCTGTCCCTCGCGCAGGAATTCGGGGCTGAAGATCACCTGATCGGTGCCGAGCCGCCGGCGGACGTCCTCGACGAAGCCGACCGGGATGGTCGATTTTATGACGATCGTCGCCTGCGGATTGGCGGCGGTCGCGGTGCGGATCACCGCCTCGACCGACGAGGTGTCGAACTTGTTGCTGTCGACGTCGTAATTGGTTGGCGTGGCGACGATGACGTAATCGGCGCCGGCCAGCGCCTCCGCCGGGTCGAGCGTGGCATGAAGGGTGAGCGGCCGGCTGGCGAGAAACTCCTCCAGCTCGGCATCGACGATCGGCGAGCGGCGCGCGTTGAGCATGTCGACGCGG
The DNA here is from genome assembly GCA_023386515.1 of Pseudomonadota bacterium. The sequence continues at coordinate 7,319 of JAEWJQ010000347.1, forward strand.
GCCGGCGTGATGTCGACCGCCGCGACCTCATTGTGCTGCGCCAGCAGCACCGCATTGGACAGGCCGACATAGCCCAGGCCGAACACCGCAATCTTCATTCGTCAACTCCGCGTCGCGACAGCGTCATTCCGGCAATGCTCATACACGTCCGCACGCGACATGCGCATGGGATCGTTCTCGCGCCGTAATGTCTGCCATTCCTCAGGCAGGATGGCGCCTAGAGGCAAGTCGGAGAGAATGGAACGGCCGTATGCCGGGACACGACCCCGGTCCTGTCCTTACCGGAGACAGGCGCGGGACCAAAATCCCCCCCCGGGGAGCCGCCCTTTCACGAACCGGCGACGCGGACGCCGGCGTCGCCCGTCAGTCGACCAGCCGCCGCGATCGGAACCGCCACCAGCGACGCGGCGCGAACAGCGGGATGCCCTTGGCCTCCGTCGCGCGATACAGATCGCGCGCCAGCGAGCGCAACTGGCGATCGTTGAGTGCCAGATACACCCGCGTGTAATCGTCTTCGTGGAAGGCTTTGGTCGAGGTCGCGACCTGGAGCGTCAGGACCGTCCCGCCCCGCACCTGGTTGCGCCGCCATCCCACCAGGCCTCCGGCCATTTCACTGAGCATCGAACCTCCGGCACATCGGCCGAAATGCCGAGTCGGTCCTGTTAACCATATATATCGAGCTCGGCTAGCGGCATCAAAGCGCGCGAAAGCATGTTCCCCCAATGGTTTGAGACAGCCAGTCCGAGGGGGAAACGCAACGCGAACGCATTTTGCCGCAGCAGCGGGGCAGACCGGCTATGCGCCGGATCGTGCCCCCTTTCGCGCCGTCGCCAGATCGTCTTGGGGGCGCGGCATGAGTTGCATATGCCCCGGTTGTGGCCTCAATATACAATCCGAACGCGTAATCGAAGACGGGCCCTTCACCTACGACCCGACGGTACCAGCTTTCCTGATCGATGGCAGTCGCATCACCTGTCGCCCGCAAGTGCGCGAGGTGCTGGGCAGCGTGATGCAGGCGCGTGGGCGGACGCTGGGTTTCGATGTCCTCGCCGATCGCCTCGGCTCGGTGGCGGCAGCGCCATCACGCCTGATCGATGTCGCACTCTATGACATCCGGCGGATTTTCGCCGCGACACCCTATCCCTGCCCCGTCGAGCGGATCAGGGGCAAGGGCCTGCGCTGGTCGATGGCGGCGGCCTGAGCTGATACCGGCGCGGCGGGCATGACAAAGCTGCCGCCCGACATACGGACGGCGGCTTGTCGCATGGGCAATGGCTCAGGCGAGAGCGCCGGCGGTGATCCGCTTGATCTTGGCATCGAACTTGGCGTCCGAGCTGCGCTTGGCGCGGCGCATCGCATAGCCGACCGCGCCCATGCCGAGGATCATCATCGCCCAGGTGGCGGGCTCGGGCACGGCACCGGTCGGTCCGGCGTTGAGCGTGATGCCGTTGCTGAAGGTCGCCTGGAACCGCGTCGTGAGGGGGAAGAAATCCGCCCGGCCAGCGCGCGCTTCACTCTGCGTGAAATGATACTGGCCAACCGACAGCACATAATTGCCGGCGGTCAAATTGCCGGTCAACAGCGAGTTCAGGTCGAAGCGGCTGCGGTCGTCGTTGTGATCGACGAGAGCGCCGGTCAGGCCGGTCGTCGGTGAACCATCGTCCCGGAACAGGTAGACTTCCGGGTCGACGATGCCGAACAGCAAGGTGCTGTTGACCGCGATCGAATAGGATCCGCCGGTGAAGGAGAAATAATAGTCCTTCACCCCGGCAGAGCCAATGCTGCCATTGATCGTCGTCGCCGCAAAGGCATTCGGTGCGGCCAGCATCGCCAAGGCGGCGAGCGCAGTCTTCATCATCGTCTTCATCGCTTTTCCCCTTAAGTTAAGGTGACCTTAACAAAAATCGGAACGCTTGCGGATGGCCGATCTTAGGTTAATGCCTGTTCCAAATCGGAACGTTGCTTATTGGTGCCTTCCGATGCCTGTAAAATCCCGCATGGCATTTGAGCGAGGCCTGCCTCGTGCACTGCAGAGA
>JAEWJQ010000353.1 GCA_023386515.1 Pseudomonadota bacterium
CGTCGATTGCGACGCGGACCCGAATAACGTCGCCTGCCAGGTCGACCTCGACGAAGGCCCGGCCATCGTCGTCACCGGCTCGCGCATCGCCTCGCCCGCCGCCGCCCGCGCCTCGCCGCTGCAGGTGATCGGCGCCGAGCAGATCCAGCAGCAGGGCGCGATCAACGTCCAGGAAGTGCTGCAGCTCAATCCGGCCTTCGGCTCGCCGGGCATCAGCCGCACCAATTCGTCCTTCGCGACCCAGGGCGCCGGCGCCGCCACCGTCAACCTGCGCAACCTCGGCGAGGACCGCACGCTGGTGCTGGTCAACGGCCGCCGCTTCGTGTCGGGCCAGCCGGGCAGCCAGGCGGTTGACCTCAACGTCATCCCGACCCAGTTCATCGACCGGGTCGACGTGCTGACCGGCGGCGCCTCGGCGGTCTACGGTTCGGATGCGGTCGCCGGCGTCGTCAACATCATCTACAAGAAGAATTACGAGGGCCTGCAACTCGACGGCCAGACCGGCATTTCCGAGCGCGGCGACGGCTTCGATCGCCAGGTCAGCTTGCTCGCCGGCAAGAATTTCGCCGACGGCCGCGGCAACATCATGCTGTTCGGCGGCTATTCGAAGCAAGGCACGGTGCTGAAGCGGAACCGTTCGACCGAGGCCGGCTCGAGCGCGGTGGATTCGACCAGCAACGACGTCTACCCGAACGATCCGTTCCGGCCCTTCCTGTCCGGCTATGCGCCGGGCGGCCGCGTCTATGCCGGCGATCAGACGTTCAGCTACAACACCGGCTCGTTGGTCGATTGCACCGACATCAGCTGCGGCGGCTTCAACCGGTCCGACTATCGCTATCTCGCCGTGCCCGTGGAGCGCTACACCGCCGCCGGCCGCGCGAATTTCGAAGTCTCGCCGGCTGCCAACCTTTGGGTCGAGGGCAATTACGCCAAGACCAAGGTCAACACCGTCATCGAGCCGTTCCCGCTCGATTCGACCTTCGGTGTCGTCGGTGCCAGCGGCCAGGTGCCGATCCAGACCGTCGTCGGCGGCGTCACCTATCGCAATCCCTTCGTGCCGGACGCGATCTTCAACGCCGCGACCGACACCGACGGCGACGGGCTGAAGGACATCGCCTTCGATCGCCGCCTCGCCGATTTCGGCAACCGCACCAGCGCCGCGGACCGCGACCTGTTCCGCGTCGCCGGCGGTCTCAACGGCAGCTTCGCGGGCAATCGCTGGAGCTACGAACTCTACGGCATCTACGGCCAGAGCAAGGAGCATCAGACCGGTAGCGGCCAGTTCGACACCCGTCGCTTCCTGCAGGCGCTGAACGCCTATACCGATCCGGCGACCGGTCAGATCGTCTGCGCCGATCCGGCGGCCCGCGCCGCGGGTTGCGTGCCGGCCAATATCTACGGCATCGGCACGCTCGCACCGGCGGCCGGCTATCTCGCCGTGCCGACGACGCTCGATGCCAAGGTGACGCAGACGGTGTTCGGCGGCAACGTCACCGGCAAGCTGTTCTCGCTGTTCGGGGCGGACCCGATCGGCGTCAACATCGGTACGGAATATCGCCGTGAGACCAGCAGCAACACCTTCGATCTGCTCACCCAGCAGGGCCTGAACGGCAACAATGCGCTGCCCGCCACCTCCGGCCGCTTCCACGTCTGGGAAGGCTTCGGCGAGGCGATCGTCCCGCTGATCCAGGACAAGCCCTTCTTCCATTCGCTCAGCGTCCGCGGCGCCGTGCGCGTGTCCGACTATTCGACGGTCGGTACGACGTTCAGCTACAATTACGGTGGCGAATGGGCGCCGGTGGAGGACATCCGCTTCCGCGTCATCAAGGCGCGGTCGGTGCGCGCGCCGAACATCAACGAGTTGTTCCAGCCGGCCCAGCAGGATTTCCCGAGCGGCCTGCTCGATCCCTGCGCGGGCATCACGCTCGCCTCGACCGGCACGCTGGCGACGCAGTGCCTCGCCGCGGCGGGCGTGCGCGCCAACATCGCCGCCAACAACGGCACGTTCACCGTCAGCCAAGCCGACAAGCAGGGCATCACCAGCTTCGGTGGCGGTAACACGTCGCTGCAGGAGGAAAAGGGCGACAGCTTCACCGCCGGCGTCGTCATCAACCCGCGCTCGATCAACGCGCTGCGCAATCTCGTGCTGACGGTCGATTACTTCAACGTCCAGATCAAGGACGCGATCGTCTTCACGCCGCTGCAGTTCACGCTGGCGCAATGCTACAATCAGGGCAATCAGGACTATTGCAGCCAGATCGTACGCCGTGCTGCGGTGCAGGGCGGCAACAGCGCCGGCTCGATCGACCAGGTCAACACCACCTACCGCAACAGCGGCGGTACCAAGACCTCGGGCATCGACACGACGGTGACCTGGCGCCAGAACCTCGCCAGCTGGGGTCTGGCCGGTACGCTCGGCCTGCGCGGCTCGTACACGCACCTCATTTCGGGCTATACGGTGCCGGTGCCGGGTTCGGACCGCGACTATTTCGCCGGCGAGATCGGTGCGTCGCGCGACAAGTTCACGATCAACAGCTCCTATGACATCGAAGGTGTCGGCCTGACCGTGACGGGCACCTGGCTCAGCCAGGCGAGCGTCGACGATCAGCTGACCGGCGAGCGTCCGGGTTCGGACCCGCGGGGCCGCGGCCGGCCGCCATTCAACCACGATTCGCAC
>JAEWJQ010000098.1 GCA_023386515.1 Pseudomonadota bacterium
CCGCACCACCGCCAAGAAGCGCGCCGACACCAGGAAGGGCAAGATATTCTCCGCCCAGCCCGCCGATATCGCCGACAAGGCCCGCCCCTATCGCGACCACCGCAGCAAGGCCGATCTGTACGAAGAAGCGAAGACGCGCGCCATCAAGGGCCGCTCGACGATGACCAAGGCGGAACTGGTCAAGGCGCTGGATCACCGGTGAGGTCCGATCCGGACCCCACCCTTACTCTTGCGTCACCGTGAGACCCAATTCCGTCACCTTCGTCCCACGGAGGTGACGGGAAGGTCTCTGCTATTTGGCCGCAGCCTGCCCGCCATCGGCCGGACCGAGCAGCTTCTGCGCAAAATAGGTCATCTGCAGCGCCTGCAGCCGCGCGCCCTGCTCGATGTCGGCATCGCCCGAATGGCCGCCCGCCGTATCCTCGTAGAACAGATAGGGCAGATTGTATTCCTTCAGACGCGCCGCGAACTTGCGGGCATGCTGCGGGCCGACACGGTCGTCTTTGGTCGTCGTCCAGATATAGGGCTCGGGATAGGCGACGCCCTTCTTGATGTTCTGGTAGGGCGAGATGGTCTGCAAGAACGCCTTCTCCGCCGGCACCGACACCGAACCATATTCGTCGACCCAGGATGCACCCGCCGCAATCTGTTCGTAGCGGATCATGTCGAGCAACGGCACCTGGATCGTCACAGCCTTCCAAAGGTCGGGATGCTGGTTGAACTCGACCCCCATCAGCAGGCCGCCGTTCGATCCGCCATAGATGCCCAGCTTCTGCGCACTGGTCAGCTTGCGGGCGAACAGATCCTTGGCGACGCTGGCGAAGTCGTCGTAGATCACCTGCCGCTTGGTCTTGCGGCCGGCATCGTGCCACGCCGGGCCGAATTCGCCGCCGCCGCGGATGTTGGCGAGGACGTAGGAGCCGCCCTGCTCCAGCCATAATTTGCCGGTGATCGCCGAATAGCTCGGCAGCATCGGCAGTTCGAACCCGCCATAGGCGGTCATGATCGTCGGCGTGCTGCCGTCGAGGGGGATCCCCTGTTTGTGGACGATGAAATAGGGCACCTTGGTGCCGTCGGTCGAAGTCGCCTCATGCTGTTCGACGACCAGCCCGGTGGCGTCGAACTTCGCCGGCAACGTCTTCACCGCCGCCCCAGCCCTTGCCGCCGCCGCATCGAGCGGCAGCAGGGTGGTCGGCGTCAGGAAGCCGGTCACCGTCACATAGCCATGGTCGCTCTTGTCGTCGGCGCTCGCCACGCCCAGCGATGCATTGTCGGGCAGTGCGACGGGTCGCGCCGTCCAGCCGCCCTCGCCAGGCGTGTAGACCGCCGCCCGCCCGCGGACGTTGTCGTTGTAGATCAGCACCAGCCGATCCTTGGTCGTCACCACCTCGTCGACCGACTGGCGCGGATTGGGCGCGAACACCACGGTCGGGTTCAGCGTGCCCTTTTCGACATCGGCGAGCGGCACCGACGCGATCGCCCCGGCCGGCACCTTGCCCCACGGGTCGCTGGTGCGGAACAGCACCTGGCCCTGCACCATGGCTTCCGGAAAGGTCCGCGCCGGAATGTCGAGCTTGCGCGTCCCCGCCGGCGTCCAGACATAGGTCTCGCCGCCGAAGAAGGTCGTGCGCCGCGTGATCGCCACCAGCCGATGACCCTGACCGTCGGTGATCACCCCGGCATAGGTGCCGAGCTGGTCGCTCGGCTGGCCGCGATAGATTTCGGTCGCCGCGTCCAGCGGCTGGCCGCGCTTCACCATCTTGACCACGAACGGATAGCTCGAGGCGGTCATCGTCCCCGCGCCCCAATCGCGGCTGACCAGCAACGTGTCCTTGTCGAGCCAGCTCGCACCCTGCTTGGATTTGGGCAGAGCGAAACCGCCCGCGACGAACTGGCCCGTCGCCAAGTCGAACTCGCGATAGCTGATCGCATCCTCGCCGCCCTCGGACAGCGCGACCAGGCACAATCGCTCCTCGGGCTGCAGGCAGGTCGCGCCCTTCCACACCCATTTCTTGCCCTCCGCCTTCGACAGCGCGTCGAGATCGAGGACCGTCGTCCAGTTCGGCTGCGGCCGGGCGTAATCGGCGTCGCTGGTCCAGCGCCATATCCCCTGCGGATGATCGGCATCGCGCCAGAAATTGTAGATGCGGCCGTACATCTGGCTCGGCATCGGGATCCGGTCCTTCGCCGCGGCGATCGCCAGCGCCTGTTGGTAGAAGGTCTGGTAGCGGGGATCGTTCTGCAACCGGGGCAGCGTGCGGGCATTCTCTGCCTCCACCCAGGCGAGCGGCTTGGCGCCGTCCTTGTCCTCGAGCCAGATGTACGGATCGCTATCAGTCGTCATCGGTTTGCTCTGCGCGAGCGCGGGCGCCGCGGCAAGCATCGAGGTGGCGATCAGCAACGCGCGAAACAGCATGGAGTCCCTCCCAGGTCAGGCGTCCAGCTTGGCCGCGAACGGGCGTGAGCGCAATCCGCGCCCGACACCCGGCGACGGTCTGCCGCTGCCGCGGCGCTATCTGGCGATCGGGGCGATCTCCGCCGGCACCGCGCTGACGATCATCGACGGCGGCATCGCCACCGTCGCGCTGCCGACGATCGCGCGCGACCTGCACGTGTCGAGCAGTTCGGTGGTCGCGGTGGTCACCGTCTATCAGCTCATCCTCGCGATGATGATCCTGCCCTTCGCCGGGCTCGGCGACCGGTTCGGGCTGAAGCGCACCTACCAATTCGGACAGATCGTCTTCACCGTCGCCACCATGCTCTGCTTCTTTGCGCGCAGCCTGCCGTTCCTGCTCGTCGTGCGGGCGGCCCAGGCGCTGGGCGCGGCGGCGGCGCTCAGCGTCTCGTCGGCGCTGATCCGGTCCATCTATCCCTCGAAGCAGCTCGGCCGCGGCCTCGGCATCAATTCGGTGGTGGTGTCGAGTTCGGCCGCACTGGCGCCGACGCTCGGCGGACTTGTGCTGTCGATCGCGCCCTGGCCCTGGGTCTTCGCCAGCGCGGTGCCCTTCGCCATCCTCAGCCTCGCGCTCGGCCGCGCCCTGCCCGCGCCGCGGCTGCGGGACGAGCCGTTCGACGTGCTCGGCGCGGTGATGTGCGCCAGCATGATCGGCCTCGTCATCAGTGGCGCGGAAAGCGCGGTGCATGGCGACAGCCCGGTCGTCTCGGCGGCGATCGTCGCCGTCGGCATCGGCGTCGGCGCGATCTTCATTCGTCGCGAGCGCGGCGAGGCCAAACCGATCCTGCCGATCGACCTGCTCGGCCGCCCGGTGATCGCCCTGTCGGTGGTCGGCGCCTATACCGCCTTCACCGCCTCGATGACGCTGCTGCTGTCGACGCCCTTCCGGCTGCAACATGAATTCGGCTTCGCGGCAGCGGAGGTGGGCGCGGTGATCGCGCCATGGCCGCTGACCAACATGATCGTCGCGCCGCTCGCCGGCTGGCTGTCGGATCGGGTGCCGGCCGGCATCCTCGGCGGCATCGGCATGGCAGTATCAATCGTCGCCCTGGTGCTGATCGCCCTGCTGCCGGCGCATCCCGGCTATGTCGACATCGCCTGGCGGATGGCATTGTGCGGCTCGGGCTTCGGCCTGTTCCTGCCGCCCAACGCCCGGCTGATCATCGGCTCCGCGCCGCGCGAGCGGGCCGCGGCGGCCGGCGGTGTGGTCGGCAGCGTCCGCCTGGTCGGCCAGACCACCGGCGCGACCCTGGTCGCCGCACTGCTGGCGCTCAGCATCGGCGGCGGCGCCACGCCGCCACTGATCGCCGCCGGCCTCGCGCTCGTCGCCGGCCTGTGCAGCCTCGCCCGCCTTCGCCCCTCGATCCGCAATCCGCGCAGCGACGAGGCGGAGGACGAACAGCCGGGGACGCAGGTGTCGCGCTAGATCTTCACGCTGGCGCTGAGCAAGACGGTGCGCGGCGGCTGGACGAAGACATAGCCGGAGGCGAGGAACCCCCAGCTCGCCCGGTCGGCGAGGTTGTCGACCTCGGCGCGCAGCGTCACCGGCCTGCCGCTCGGTTTCACCACATAGCTCACGCGTGCGTTGATCAGGGTCACCGCCGGGACGCGGAAGCTGTTGACGTCATTGCTCCACAGGCTGCTGTTGTGTTGCGCCTCCAGCGTTGCCTTCAGGTCGGGCAGAGCCGATGGCTGTTCACTCAGCTGCACCGTCTCCTTCAGGCCCGGCACGCCCTCGACCGACTTGCCTTGCAGCAGCGGGTCGGTGCGGCGGTAAACGGCGCGCTCGACGGCGATGCTGTCCGCCACCGCCAGCCCGAGCGGTAGCGACACCCGCCCCTCCGCCTCGATCCCCTCGTAGCGCTGCTGCCCGTCGGAGACATAGACGCGTGCCGCATTGGCATATTGCGCGCCGCGGTCGATCCGATACGCCGCGGCGGAGACGGACCAGCGCGCCCGATCGATCTTGACCCCGGCTTCGACCTGCTGCGACTTGACCGGCGGCAGGGTCTCGCGCGCATTGACATAGGTGTCGGGCACGGTGATCCCGCTCTCCAGCGCCTGGACGTAGCTCAGGTACAGCGTCGCGTCGTGCCACGGATGGTAAAGCAGTGCCGCGACCGGCGTCACCGGCGTCTTGGCATAAGGCGTGCGGACGCCCGTCTTGCTGATCTGATCCTCGGCGAAGCGGCTGGCGCGCAATCCGGCGATCAGTGACACGCGGCCGAGGGTCAGCGTGTCGCTGGCGAACAGTCCGCCCTGTGTCGAACGGTAATTG
>JAEWJQ010000108.1 GCA_023386515.1 Pseudomonadota bacterium
ACCTTGGTCAGCGCCTCGGAACCCGCGCCGATCAGGGTGGCGCCTTTCACCGGCCGGGCGATCTTGCCATCCTCGATGAGGTAGCCTTCGGTCACGCTGAATACGAACTTGCCCGAGACGATGTCGACCTGGCCGCCGCCGAACGACTTGGCGAAGATGCCCTTCTTGACCCGGCCCATCAGCTCGGCGGGATCGTCGCGGCCCGCCTTCATGAAGGTGTTGGTCATCCGCGGCATCGGCGCATGCGCGAAGCTTTCGCGGCGACCGTTGCCGGTGGCGGGCACGCCCATCAGCCGCGCGTTGAGGCGGTCCTGCATATAGCCTTTCAGGATGCCATCCTCGATCAGCACCGTCTCGCGCGTCGGCGTGCCCTCGTCGTCGATCGACAGCGAGCCGCGACGGTCGGGCAGCGAGCCGTCGTCGACGATGGTGATGCCGGGCGCGGCGACCCGCTCGCCGATCCGCCCGGAGAAGGCGCTGGTGCCCTTGCGGTTGAAGTCACCCTCCAGCCCATGGCCGATCGCCTCGTGCAGCAGCACGCCGGGCCCGCCCGAGCCGCGCAGCACGGTCATCTCGCCGGCCGGGGCCGCGACCGATTCGAGATTGACCAGCGCCTGCGCCAGCGCCTCGTCGATCGCGCGGTTCCAGGTCGCTTCCTCGAACAGCCGGTCATAGAGATAGCGGCCGCCGATCCCGAAGCTGCCCGTCTCGCGCCGGCCGTTGCTCTCTGCGACGATCGACACGTTGAGCCGCACCAGCGGCCGCACGTCGGTGGCGACGAAGCCGTCGGGGCGGACGATCTCGACCACGCTCCAGCTACCCGACAGGCCGACGGAAACCTGCGCGACGCGCGGATCGCGCGCCCGCGCGGCGGCGTCGATCGCCTGGCACAGATTGACCTTGTCGGCGAAGGGGACGAGGTCGAGCGGGTCGCTGTCAGTGTAGAGGCGATGGTTGGTGCCCTGCGGCGCCGGCGCCTTTGCGGCCTGCGACGGATCGATCAGCGCCATCGTCTGCGCGGCCCGCTTGATCGCCGCCTCGCTCAGCTCGTTGGCATGGGCAAAGGCGGTCATCTCGCCCGACACCGCGCGCAGGCCGAACCCCGCGCCGGTATCGTAGCTCGCCGTCTTCAGCCGGCCGTCGTCGAAGCCGAACGCCTCGGACCGGCGGTATTGCAGATAGAGTTCGCCATCGTCGGCCCGGCCGAGCGCATCGGCGGTCAGGCGCTGCGCCCCCTCGGGGCTGAGCTGGTCACGGTAGAGGAACGAGCGGGGATCGGCGGATACGGTCATGCGCGCCAATATAGGCGCCCGATCCGCGGGGGCTAGTTAGCGCGGGCTGGCGCCTTCTGAAATATCGGGCAGCGACGCCGGGTCGACGCCGTCGGCGGGGCCGCCGATCAGCACGAAGCGGCGATCGCAATAGCCGCAATCGATATAGCCGTGCTCGTCGATCTGCAGGAAGACGCGCGGATGGCCGAGCGCAGCCCCGCCGGGAATGTCGGTGGCGCCGTCGCAGGCGACGCGGCGTTGGGAGACACGGACGACTTCGGGCGGCGGAACCATGCCGCGGGCGATAGCGCGTTCGGGCCCGGCCCCGCAAGACCTTCGGAGCCTTCCAGCCAGCACCGTCCACCCAGCGCCTTCCACCGTGCGACCGATGCGCCTATGCGCTGGTGCCATGACCGACGCCGCCATCAGCATCCGCGATCTCTGCAAGACCTATTCCGGGATCAAGGGCGCCCCCGGCAAGCGCGCGCTGGACGGCGTCACCTTCGACGTGCCGCGCGGCCAGATCTTCGGCCTGCTCGGCCCCAATGGCGCCGGCAAGTCGACGCTGATCAACATCCTGGCCGGGCTGGTCAACAAGACCAGCGGTTCGGCCAGCATCTGGGGCTTCGACATCGACGCGCATCCGCGCAACGCCAAGGCGTCGATCGGCATCGTCAACCAGGAAATCCTGTTCGACCCCTTCTTCACCCCTGTCGAGACGCTGGAGATCCAGGCCGGGCTGTATGGCGTGCCGAAAGCCGAGCGCAAGAGCCTCGACCTGCTCCGCGCGGTGCATCTCGAGGACAAGGCCAATGCCTATGCGCGCACCCTGTCGGGCGGCATGAAGCGGCGGCTGATGGTCGCCAAGGCGATGGTCCATTCGCCGCCGGTCCTCGTCCTCGACGAGCCGACCGCGGGCGTCGACATCCAACTGCGCCAGCAACTCTGGGCCTATGTCCGCGAGCTCAACCAGGCCGGCGTGACGGTGGTGCTGACCACCCACTACCTCGAGGAAGCCGAGGAACTGTGCGACCGGATCGCGATCATCAACCAGGGCCGCCTCGTCGCCAACGAACCGACGCGCGAGCTGGTCGGCAAGGCGCAGGAGAAACTGGTCGCGGTGACGGTCGACCGCGACCTGACCGAGGCGCCAGCCGCTCCCTGTTTCGAGAAGATCGTGCTGAAGGGCGCGCGGACGCTGGAGATCACCAACAGCAAGGACAAGGTCAACGCCGGCGAGGTGCTCGCCGCGGTGACCCGCGAGGGCCTCGGCATCGTCGACGTGACGACGCGCGAGGCGGATCTGGAGGACGTGTTCCTCAGCCTGACCCGGTCGAATGGGTGATGGACGATAACGGCGGATGCCCTTTCCCCGTCCGCACATGGGAGAGGATGTCGTGACCACGGCCGCCTCTTCCTCCGACGTGCTGATCGTCGGCTCCGGCGCGGCGGGGCTGACCGCGGCGCTGAACCTGGCGGACCGGTTCCGCGTCACCGTGCTCGCCAAGGGCGCGCTGAACGAGGGATCGACCGCCTGGGCGCAGGGCGGGATCGCCGCGGTGCTGGAGCCCGGCGACACGTTCGACAACCATGTTGAGGACACGATGGTCGCCGGCGCCGGTCTCAACGACCGTGACGTCGTCGAGTTCGTCGTCGGCGCGGCGCCGGCCGCGATCGCGCGGCTGCAGCAGCTCGGCGTGCCCTTCGCGATGGACGGCAACGCCCTCCACCTGACCCGCGAGGGCGGCCACAGCCACCGCCGCATCGTCCATGTCGCCGATGCTACCGGCTGGGCGGTACAGGAGGCGCTGCAAAAGGCGGCCGAAGCCCATCCCAACATCACCCTCGTACCCGATCAGGTCGCGATCGACCTCGCCACCAGCCGGCACGAGCAACGCTATTCCGGCGCGGGCAACGTCTGGGGCGTCTATGCGGTCGACCGGCGGACGGGCACCGTCAACCTCTACACCGCCCGCGCGACGATCCTCGCCACCGGCGGCGCGGGGCGCACCTATCTCTTCTCCACCGCGCCGCGCGGCGCGCCCGGCGACGGCATCGCCATGGCGTGGCGGGCGGGCTGTCGCGTCTCCAACATGGAGATGATGCAGTTCCACCCGACCTGCCTCTACAATCTCGAGGTCAAGAACTTCCTGATCACCGAGGCGGTGCGCGGCGAGGGCGGGCGGCTGATCAACCCGGTCACGGGCAAGCGCTTCATGACCTATTATGACGCCGAGCGGATGGAGCTGGCGCCACGCGACGTCGTGGCGCGCGCGATCGATGCCGAGATCAAGCGCTACGGCCTCGACTATGTTCACCTCGACATCAGTCACATGCCGCCCGATTTCGTGCGCGGCCACTTCCCGAACATCTACGATAAGCTGATCGGGCTGGGCATCGACATGACCCGCGCCCCGATCCCCGTGGTGCCGGCGCAGCATTATACCTGCGGCGGTATCGTCATCGATCGCGACGGGCGCACCGACCTGCCCGGCCTCTATGCGGCGGGCGAATGCACCGAGAGCGGGCTGCACGGCGCGAATCGGCTAGCCTCCAATTCGCTGCTCGAATGTTTCGTGTTCGGCGAGGCCTGTGCCGATCATATCGCGGCGCATTGGGACAGCCTGCCGCCAGTGCCGGTGATCCGGCCGTGGGACGAGAGCCGCGTCACCGACTCGGACGAAGAGGTCGTGATCAAGCAGAACTGGACCGAGATCCGCCGCTTCATGTGGAATTACGTCGGAATCGTCCGCACCACCAAGCGGCTGGAGCGGGCGCAGCACCGCATCACCATGCTGACCGAGGAAGTGGCGGACTATTATGGGCACTTCCGGGTGACGCCCGACCTGATCGAGTTGCGCAACCTGTTGCAGACCGCCGAGCTGATCGTGCGGTCCGCGCTGCGCCGGCACGAAAGCCGCGGGCTGCACTATACGCGCGATTGGCCGGCAATGCTGCCGGAGGCGGTGGATACGGTGCTGGTGCCGTAATCCCGCAGACACAGCCGTCATCCCTGCCTGCACGGGCATGACGAGAGGGGCGAGGCCCCTAGCCCGTCACCTCCTTGAACAATTGCCGCGCCGTGTCGGCGATGACCTGCGCCGCGCCGCGATCGCCCTTCGCCATCGACGACAGGAACGCCTTCGCCTGTTGCAGCGTGACATGCGGCGGCAATGGCGCGACATTGGGGTCGGTCTTGACCTCGAGGATCACCGGCCGGTCCGCCGCCAGCGCCATGTCCCAGGCATCGGCGAGGTCCTCCGGCCGGTCGACGAAGATGCCCTTCAGCCCGATCAGCTCGGCGAACTTGGCATAGGGCACGTCGGGCAGGTCCTGCGTCGTTTCGAAGCGCGGATTGCCCTCCATCACCCGCTGTTCCCAGGTCACCTCGTTGAGATCCTGGTTGTTGAACACGCAGACGACGAAGCGCGGGTCGGCCCAGCGCCGCCAGTATTTCTGCACCGTGATCATCTCGGCGAGGTTGTTCATCTGCATCGCCCCGTCGCCGACCAGCGCCACCACCGGCCGCGTCGGATGGGCGAACTTGGCCGCGATCGCATAGGGCACCGCCGCTCCCATCGAGGCGAGCCCGCCCGACAGCGACGAACGCTGGCCGCGCTTCACCTTGAAGTCGCGTGCATACCAATTGGCGCAGCTGCCCGAATCGGAAGTGACGATCGCGTCGGCGGGCAGGCGCGGCGACATGTCCCAGACGACGCGCTGCGGGTTGACCGGATCGGCGGCGGCGTGCGCCCGCTCCTCCAGCACCTGCCACCAATGCGCGACGCCCGTTTCGATACGCTCACGCCAGCTGCGGTCGCCCTTGGCGGCGATCAGCGGGATCAGCGCCGCCAGCGTCTCCTGCGCGCCGCCGTGCAGCGGCACGTCCGCCGGATAGCGCAGCGACAGCATGCCGGCGTCGATGTCGATCTGCACGCATTTGGCCTGGCCGTCGGGCGGCAGGAACTCCGCCCAGGGAAAGCCGGTGCCGATCATCAGCAGCGTGTCGCAACCCGCCATCATGTCCGACGACGGCTTGGTGCCGAGCAGGCCGATCGCGCCGGTGACGAAGGGCAGCTCGTCGGGCAGCACGTCCTTGCCGAGCAGCGCCTTGGCGACACCGGCGCCGAGCAGGTCGGCGATCCGCACCACCTCGTCCGCCGCGTCGCGCGCGCCGGCGCCGATCAGGATCGCGACCTTCTTGCCGGCATTGAGCAGGTCGGCGGCGCGGCGCAGCTCCACATCCTGCGGAACGACGCGCGGCCGCACATAGCCCGGGCCCGAGCGGGTGAAGCCGTGCGCGACCTCGGGCTCGCTATAGGGCTGGTCCTGCACGTCCTTCGGCAGCACCACCACGCCGACGCCGTTGCGGGCGACCGCGGTGCGGATCGACCGGTCGGTGACGTGGCGCAGCTGTGCCGGCGCCGCGACCTCCTGCACGTAATCGGCGACATCGGCGAAGATGCGGTCGAGGTTGAGCTCCTGCTGGTAGCTGGCACCGCGCACCGTCACCTCCGCCTGGCCGGCGATCGCGAAGACCGGGACGTGGTCGAGCTTGGCGTCGTACAGGCCGGTGAGCAGGTGCGTCGCGCCGGGGCCGCCGGTCGACAGGCAGACGCCGATCTCGCCGGTGAACTTGGCGTGGGCGCTGGCCATGAAGGCCGCCATCTCCTCGTGGCGGACCTGAATGAACTCGATTCCCGGTTCATCGCTCTTGGCATCCGCCGTCTCGGCGCGCTGCAGGGCACCGAGCACGCCGTTGATGCCGTCGCCGGAATAGCCGTAGATGCGGGTCACGCCCCACGCCTTCAGGCGCTGCACGAAGAAGTCGCTGGTCATCGTCGCCATGGCGCATGTCCTTCAATTTCAAGCCGGATGTCGCGCCCAACGGGTGCGGCGGCGCTATGTTGCGTGACAAAGGCGACAGCAGTCCGCCAACGCGGCTCGCCGCGCCGCAGCGGCGGCTCGTCGCAGGGGCGCGGCGCCATGGTATCGCCCGCCCGGTGAGCGGATAAGGATCGCCCCGTCCTTCCTCGCATGGGCTAGTAT
>JAEWJQ010000011.1 GCA_023386515.1 Pseudomonadota bacterium
TTTGCGTTTATCCGGCAGCCTGCAGCTCTTTGCTGCTATATCGGATCCGGATCGTGCCCTAGCTGTCGAGGAAGCTGCGCAGCTTGCGGCTGCGGCTCGGATGCTTGAGCTTGCGCAGCGCCTTGGCCTCGATCTGACGGATGCGTTCGCGCGTCACGCTGAACTGCTGACCGACCTCTTCGAGCGTGTGATCGGTGTTCATGCCGATGCCGAAGCGCATGCGCAGCACACGCTCCTCGCGCGGGGTCAGCGAGGCGAGGACGCGCGTCACCGTTTCCTTGAGGTTGGCCTGGATGGCGGCGTCGACCGGGATCACCGCATTCTTGTCCTCGATGAAGTCGCCGAGATGCGAATCCTCCTCGTCGCCGATCGGCGTTTCGAGCGAGATCGGCTCCTTGGCGATCTTCATCACCTTGCGGACCTTCTCGAGTGGCATCGAGAGGCGCTCCGCCATTTCCTCCGGCGTCGGCTCGCGGCCCTGCTCGTGAAGGAACTGACGGCTGGTGCGGACCAGCTTGTTGATCGTCTCGATCATATGGACCGGGATGCGGATCGTCCGCGCCTGGTCGGCGATCGAGCGGGTGATCGCCTGCCGGATCCACCAGGTGGCGTAGGTCGAGAACTTGTAGCCGCGGCGATACTCGAACTTGTCGACCGCCTTCATCAGGCCGATATTACCCTCCTGGATCAGGTCCAGGAACTGCAGGCCGCGGTTCGTGTACTTCTTGGCGATGGAGATGACGAGGCGCAGGTTCGCCTCGACCATTTCCTTCTTGGCGATGCGCGCCTCGCGCTCCGCCTTCTGCACCATGTTGACGATGCGGCGGAATTCGCTGAGCGCCATGCCCGTCTGCTGGGCGATGTCGCTGATCTCGGTGCGGATGCGGTCGACCGCATCGGCCTCATTGGCGGCGAAATTGCCCCATTTCTTGTCGAGGCCGCGGACGCCCGCCAGCCACTGCTCGTCGAGCTCGTGACCCATGTAGCGGTCGAGGAAATCCTTGCGGCTGACCTTATGGCGCTCGGCAAGACGCAGCATCTGGCCGCCAAGCGCGGTCAGGCGGCGGTTGTAGGCATAGAGCTGGTCGACGAGATATTCGATCTTCGCCTGGTGGAACTGCACGCTTTCCACCTCGGCGGTCAGGTCCTCGCGCAGCTTCTGATACTTGCGCTCGTCCGCCGCGGACAGTTCGCCGCCGGCGGCCATCGCCTCCAGCCGGTTCTGCTGCACCTTGGCGAACTTCTTGTAGATCGCGGTGATGTTGGCGAACTTCTCGAGCGCCTGCGGCTTGAGCGTCTCCTCCATCTGGGCGAGGCTGAGCGTATTGTCCTCGTCATCCTCCTCGGTGGCGCGCGGACGGCCTTCGCCACCGTCCTCGTCCTCGTCGGCCGACGGCTCCTCCGGCTCTTCCTCTTCCTTGAACGATGGGCCGGCGGCGCTTTCGCTGATCTCGCCGTTGTCGTCCTCGGCGCCCTCGACCTGCTCGGCGGACGGGCCCTTCGACAGCATCGCGTCGAGATCGAGGATCTCGCGCAGTTGCATCGTGCCTTCGTTGAGTGCGGTCGACCAGTCGATGATCGCATTGAAGGTGATCGGCGATTCGCACAGGCCCAGGATCATCGTGTCCCGGCCGGCCTCGATTCGCTTGGCGATGGCAATCTCGCCCTCGCGGCTCAGCAGCTCGACCGCGCCCATCTCGCGCAGGTACATGCGCACCGGGTCATCGGTGCGGTCGACCGTTTCCTTCTTCTTGGTCTCGGGCGCGGCACCGCCGGGGCCGTCGGCATCCGCCTCGGCGGTTTCGGCCTCGTCAGCCGAATCCTCTTCGGACTCGCCGTCCTCGCCCTGTTCCTCGTTCTCGACGATGTTGACGCCCATCTCATTGAGCGCGGACATGATGTCTTCGAGCTGGTCGCTCGACATCTCGCCCTGGGGGATCGCCTCGTTGAGCTGGTCGTAGGTGATGTAGCCGCGCTTCTTCGCGCGCGCGATCAGCTTCTTGACCGACGCATCGTTGAGGTCGATCAGCGGCGCGTCGCCCGTGTCAGCCGTGTCGGGTGCTTCCGCCGCCATGTTCGCCTTCGCCATCAATTGTCCTCGGACCCAAATGCTCGGGCGTCTTCGTTCGACTGCACCAGATTTGCAAGCCGAAGCTCCAACGCCTGTTTCTCTTTCACCAACGCCACTTGCCGTCCGAACGCTTCGTCGGTGAAGTGCCGCTGCATTGCCGCGGTCGCTTCGCCCAGCGCCTGCTCGACCTCTGGCTGCGCCACCAAAATGGCGATCGCCTCGTCCAGGTCGGCGCGGGCACGCGCCGGGTCTCCGCCATTCTGCGTGAACGAATAGGGCATCGTATCGGCTCTCAGCAGATCGCTAGCGACTGAATCGAAACCGCTGCCCGCCAATATGGTGCGCAATCCCGCGCTATCAAGCGCCCGATCCTCCAGGGCTACGTCGACCACCGCTTCGAACAGCCGGCCGAGCGCGCCATCGGCCATGCGCAGGCTGCCCAACACCTCCATGTGCCGCGCGATCTCGACCGGGTGGCGGATCAGCCCGGCGAGCACCGCCTTGGCGAGCACGCGATCGATCCCGGCCGCACGAACCGCCTTGGCGTCCTCGGTGACGGGGGCAGGGGGCTGCTTCCAATTGCCCCTGGCGTCGCGCTTGCCGCGCGCCCGTTGGTCGTTGGGCACGAATGCGCGCGGCTGCGGCTTGAAATGCTCGTAGAAGCGCCGTTTGAACTCGCTTTCATATTCGATCCGGACGCCCTGATGCTGGATCGTCGCGGCGAGATCGTGAAGCCGCTGCTTGAAGCCGGCGCGCTGTTCCGGCGTGTCGAGCGGTTCGGCGGCAAGCTCGCTCTGCCACAACCGGTCGACCAGCGGCTGGGTGTCGGCGAGCAGCGTCTCCATCGCGCCGGACCCGCCCGCCTTGACGAGATCGTCGGGATCCTGCCCCTGTGGCAGCGTCACGAAGCGCAGGCTGCGCCCCGGTGCGAGCAGGGGCAGCGCGCGTGCCGCCGCCCGCAACGCCGCTTTCTGCCCCGCGGCGTCGCCGTCGAAGCACAGGATCGGCACGTCGACCATCCGCCACAGCCGTTCGAGCTGATGCTCGGTCAGCGCGGTGCCGAGCGGCGCCACCGCCTCGCCGATGCCCGCCTGGGCGAGGGCGATGACGTCCATATAGCCCTCGACGACGAGCAGGCGGTTCGCCTTGCGCGCGGCGGGCGCGGCGCGATCGAGATTGTAGAGCGTGCGACCCTTGTCGAACAGCGGCGTGTCGGGGGAGTTGAGGTATTTCGGCTCGCCCTCGCCGATGACGCGGCCGCCGAAGGCGATCGTCCGCCCGCGCGCATCGCGGATCGGGATCATCAGCCGCCCGCGGAACCGGTCATAGGGCTCCTTGCCCTCGACCTGGATCAGCAGGCCGCATTCGATCAGGGCGGGTTCGCCATATTCCTTCAGCGCCGTCTTCAGCTTGCCGCGGCTGTCCGGCGCGAAGCCGAGGCCGAAGGCGCGGGCGGTGTCCGCGGACACGCCACGCCGAGCCAGCACGCCGCGCGCGTCCGCACCGCCGATGCCGCCCAGCTGTTCGGTGAACCAGGCCGCGGCATCGCCCATCGCATCGTGCAGGCCCTTGGCACGCTCCGCCTTTTGCGCAGCGCGACGATCCTGCGCGGGCATCTCCATCCCCGCCGCCTGCGCCAGTTCCTTGACCGCATCGATGAACGGCAGCCCGCGCTGGTCGGTCATCCAGCGGATCGCATCGCCATGCGCCGAACAGCCGAAGCAATGGTAGAAGCCCTTGTCGTCGTTGACGTAGAAGCTGGGCGTCTTCTCGTTGTGGAAGGGGCAGCAGCCGTTGTGCTCGCGACCGGCCTTGTGCAGCTTCACCGTCTTGCCGACCAGCGCGGAC
>JAEWJQ010000109.1 GCA_023386515.1 Pseudomonadota bacterium
CCGCCGCACCGCGCAGATGCTGGTGCGGGTCGGGGACTGGCCGGGTAATGCGTGGCGAGTGGTGGCGGAGAGCCATGCCCACGGCGCCTGGGTGATGCCGGTGGCGTAAGGCTCGTCACGCATTCGGCAGGTGACGACGTCGACCGGGCCTGTGAGCGGGCCGCCGATTACCGCTGCCCTACGAGAAGGGATGCGATCGGCAAGGCTAGACGGTAACGCGAAGCCGGGTCGACGCGGCGCGCGTAAGGACCGTGTAAGGCTGCCAACCTAGCTTGCCGGAACGCCGGCTTTCGAAGGGCTAGAAGGGCATGAGGTTCGGTACTGCAATCGGCGCGATGATCCTGGCGATCGGTGGCACGCAGATGGCATCGGCGCGCGACCGCAGCGCGCCGCCTGCGCCGTTGGGCAGTCCGGCTCGATGGTTCCCGCCGGACACCTATCCGCCGGCCTCGGTGCGCGCGGGCGAGGAGGGCCGCGTGTTCGTCCGCCTGAGCATCGACAAGCAAGGTTCGGTGACCGATTGCGTCGTCCAGCGCAGCAGTGGTTTTCCACGGCTCGACAATGCGACCTGCGTCCTTGCCCGACGCAGCGCCCTGTTCACGCCGGCGACGGATCGCAAGGGCCGGCCGGTGAACGGCACCTATGATGTGCCAGGCGTTCTCTGGAAGCTGCCGTCGGCTCCCGAGCCGTCACCCGCACCGCTGCCCGGTGTGAACGGCGAATAGGCTCAGATCCGCCAGCGGCGCATCGCGGCGACGACCGCTGCGGGCTTTTCCCAGGTGACGAAATGCCCGGCGTCGATCTTCTCGACGGTCAGCTGCGGCACGAACGGCGGCAGGTCGTCGACCAGCAGCGGCAGCAGCGCGGCATCGCGCGTGCCCCAGATCACCAGCGTGTCCTGCGTCACCGGCGGGAAGGGCCGGTCGAGGAAAGCGGGGCGGGGCGCATCCTCGCCCGGCGCCGGCACGATCACGCCCGAGGCGCGATACCAGTTGAGCATCGCGGTCATCGCCCCCGGTTGCGACCATTCGTCCAGATAGGCCGCCTTGTCCTCGCCGGCGACGGCGTGCGCGACATGATGGACGAAGGTCGACCCGAAGAACCGCTCCAACCCGGCGCCGACGAGCCCCTGGTCCAGCCCCGTGTCGCGGAAGCGGGTGATGTACTGGCTTGCCTGACGCTGGCCGGGATCGTCGAACAGCGCGCGCTGGAAGAGATAGGGGTGCGGCGCGTTGACGATGACCAGCCGCGCGACACGGTCGGGCCGGGTCAGCGCCGCCATCCATGCGACCGCGCCACCCCAGTCGTGGCCGACGAGCGTGAAGCGGCCGATGCCGAGCGCGTCCGCCAGCGCGGTCAGGTCGGCTACGATCTTGTCCGCGGCATAGGCCTCGACCCCTTCGGGCTTGGACGAGCGGGCATAGCCGCGCTGGTCGGGCGCAACGACATAATGGTCGCGCGCCAGATCGGGCACGATGCCGCGCCATGTGCGATGCGATTCGGGAAAGCCGTGGAGCAGGATGACGGGCGGGGCGGCGGGGTCGCCCGCGATCTGGACGTCGAGTTCGACGCCGGTCGACAAAGTGAGGCGTTGCAGTGTCATGTTCCCCTCCCGCTTGCGGAGGGGTCAGGGGAGGGCGTTTGCCCCGGCCGCAGCATGGGGATCATGCCCTCCCCCAGCCCCTCTCGCAAGCGGGAGGGCAGAAGATGGAGCCCGGCCGAAAGCGGGAGGGGAGAAGTCGGGTAAGCTTATTCTCCGTCATCCCCGCGCGGGCGGGGATCCAGACGCGCACCGTCTCGCAAGAGCCCGACAGTCAGCGTCTCTGGTCCCCGCCTGCGCGCGGATGATGGATGTGGCTGCGGGTAGCTCGCCGTCGGTGCCTGACGAGGCGCCGCATGTCTGTATCCTCGCCTGCGCGGGGGGATGGGCACGGGTTACGGATAGCTCACGGTCTTCGGCACCTCGGGGATCGGGATCCATTCCTTCTCGTCGCCCGGCACGCGCGGAAACTCGCCGGCCTTCCACGCGCGCTTGGCCTCGTTGATCCGTTCGCGGCTCGACGAGACGAAGTTCCACCAGACGTGGCGCGGGGTGGCGAAGGCGTCGCCGCCGCACAGCATGACGCGCCCGCCGCCGTTCGAACGCAGTGTCGCGGCGATGCCGGGCTTCAGGATGTAGAGGCGCTGCGGTTCGAGCGTCACCCCCTCCAGGCTCGCCTCCCCCATCGCCAGATAGACCGCGCGTTCGTCCGCCGCGGCGTCGACCGGCACGCTGGCGCCGGCGTCGAGCGCGATGTCGGCGTAGATCGTGCCGGCATAGGTGGTGGTCGGCGCCGCCGCGCCCCACAATTCGCCCATGATGACGCGGGCGTGGGCTCCATGCGCTTCGACCGTCGGCAGCTGCGCCTTGCCGACATGTTCGAACGCCGGGTCCATCTCCTCTTGGGCTTCGGGCAGCGCCAGCCAGGTCTGGATGCCCGACAGTGCGGGGCCGTGCGCGCGCTCGTCGCCGGGCGAGCGTTCCGAGTGGACGATGCCATGACCGGCGGTCATCAGGTTGACCGCGCCGGGCTCGATCCGCGCGCAGGTGCCGAGCGAATCGCGATGGTCGATCGCCCCCTCGAACAGGTAGGTGACGGTGGCGAGATTGATGTGCGGATGCGGCCGCACGTCGATGCCGCCGCCGGTCGGCAGGTGGGCCGGCCCCATCTGGTCGAAGAACAGGAACGGGCCGACCATCGTTCGCTCCTTGCCGGGCAGGGTGCGGTGCACCTTGAAGCCGCCGAGATCGTGGGTGACGGGCGTGATCACCCGCTCGACGAGATCGTCGAGGATGCTGGATTCATGCATGGGCAGGCTCCGTGGCGACGAGGAGCTCGGCGAGATCCTCGGGGAAGATGGCTTCGGGCCAGTCGGCCAGTTCCGCGGGCGCGAACCAGCGCCAGCCGGCGAGCACGCGTTGCTCCAACGGGGTGAGCGCGCCCGCCCTGACCTCGCAGGAATCGACGCGGACGCGGAAATAGCGTTCATCGGCGGTGACCTCCACCCCTTCGAAGGTCAGGAAGTCGACGACGCGGCGTGCGACCTCCGGCCCGCAATCGAGATCGAGGCCGACCTCTTCCCACAATTCGCGCCGCGCGGCTTGCGCATAGCTTTCGCCGGGATCGACCGCGCCGCCCGGTGTGCACCAGAGCGGCGGCCGGTCGCCGGGGGTGAAGCGCATCAGCAGCACGTGGCCCGCGGCGTCGGTCAACAGGATGCGCGCGGCCGGGCGCGGTACGCGCGTCGCCGTTACGGGTGCGGGGGCGGCGTCAGGCGGCATCGAGTTCGGGATAGTGGCGGAAGATGCCGTCGGTGTTGAACGCGATCCGCCGCTCGCTGGCGAGATAGTCGGCGATCCGCGGCAGCGCGGCGACGGCGTCGCGCAGTCCGATCAGGCCGGGATATTCGTCGGCCAGCGTCTGCATCCGCTGCGGGAACATGTAGCGCAGCCCCTCGATCAGCTGGAACAGCGAGGTATCGGCATAGGTCCAGCGATCGCCGAGCACGAACGGACCGCCCGCCTGGCGCGTCGCATCCTCGAAATGGTCGAGGAACTTGGGCATGCGCTCGTCGCGGAACGGGCCGGCGGCGCGGGCGGCCTCCGGCTTCTGGTCCTCGTAATAGTCGCCGGTGCCGACCGGATGATGGACGTTGTGCACCTCCGCGACGCAATCGGCGATGGTCAGCTGCAACTGGTGCAGCCAGAGCCGGTCGGACGCGGGGGCGAGGTCGTGGCGCTCGCCGAGGAACAGCAGGATATTGGCGACCTGCGCGATGACCGCATCGCCGGTGTCGAGATAGGGCGGTGCGAACGGGCCGCGGCCGCTGCCGCCCCGCGCCTCCAGATCGTGCAGCAACGCTTCCGCGCCGCGCAGCCGGGCGCAGTCGCGATAGTCGATGCCGGCGCCTTCGAGCGCGAGGCGGACGAACTCGCCCCGTCCCTGGATGTCGGGCCAATACCAGAGGTGGTAGGTCATTCAGGCGGCCCCGGGCGCGCGCGCCCGGATGGCGAGCGCATGGATCCGCGTCGACAACAGATCGGCGAGCGCCTTGTTCACCAGCCGTTGCCGCGCGACCCGCGACAGGCCGGTGAAGCGTTCGCTTTCGACGACCACCGTGAAGTGCGTTTCGCCGGTGCCGTCGTCGCCCATGTGGCCGGCGTGATGGTGGCTGTCGTTGACGACCTGCAACGCCGTCGGGGCGAGCGCCTCCGTCAGGCGGGCCGTGATGACGTCGGTCAGGGGAAGGGGATGCGGAGCGGTGGCGAGGTCGTTCATCGCCCCTATATACCCCGTTTGCGCTGAAGAGGGAGCATCCGTGGCGCGCGGAAGTGACAGCAAGG
>JAEWJQ010000145.1 GCA_023386515.1 Pseudomonadota bacterium
CAGGACATCCTGCGCGGCTACGACCTGTCGATCCGCGACCGGTTGTTGCAGATCAGCATGATGAAGGGCCTGGAATTCCGCTTCGATGCCGCCTTCGAGGGGATCGACAAGGGCGACGACGGCTGCCTGACCGTCAAGATGTCGAACCATGAGCCGGTCACCGTCGACATGGTGATGTTCGCCACCGGCCGCGTGCCCAACACGCGCGACTTGGGGCTGGAGACGGCGGGCGTCGAACTGGACGACAAGGGCGCGATCAAGGTCGACGCGCAGAGCCGCTCGACCTGCGACAGCATCTTCGCCATCGGCGATGTCACCAACCGCGTCCAGCTCACCCCTGTCGCCATCCGCGAGGGGCAGGCCTTTGCCGACACCTTCTACGGCGACAAGCCGACCACGGTCGATTACGACAACATCCCCAGCGCGGTGTTCAGCCACCCGCCGCTCGCCGGCGTCGGCATGACCGAAAGCGAGGCGAAGCAGAAGCTCGGTTCCGTGGCCGTCTATTCGTCCGACTTCCGGCCGATGAAGAACGTGCTGGCCGGCCGCAACGAGCGGGCGCTCTACAAGATGGTGTGCGACGGAGAGACCGGGCGGATCGTCGGCCTGCACATGATCGGGCCCGACGTGCCGGAAATCCTGCAGGCCGCGGCGGTCGCGGTGAAGGCGGGGCTGACCAAGGCGCAGTTCGACCCGACCGTCGCCCTGCACCCGACGATGGCGGAGGAACTCGTCCTGATGCGATGACCCGTCAGGCGCCGGTGTAGCGGCCGGGGCGGCGTTCGTTGACCGCCCTCACCCCTTCGACGAAATCCTGCGTGCGTTGCAGCCACGCCTGTTCGGCGAGCTCGTGATCGGTCTGGCGCTGGACGAGGTCGAACAGCTCGCCGCGGATCGTCGCGCGGGTCGATTGCACCGCGAGCGGCGCCGCCGCCGCGATCTCCTGCGCCAGTGCCAGCGCCGCCGGGCGCAGCTCATCCTGCGGCACGATCTGATCGACCAATCCCCAGGCTTCCGCCTGCTCCGCCTTGATGCGGCGGCCGGTCAGCAGCATCAGCGCCGCGCGCTGACGGCCGACGACGCGTTCGAGCAAGGCAGAAATGCCGAAGCCGGGGTGCAGCCCCAATTGGACGAAATTGGCGACGAACCGTGCTTCGGGCGACGCGATACGGAAGTCCGCGGCCAGCGCCAGGCCCAGGCCGGCACCGACGGCGGAACCCTGGACCGCCGCCACGACTGGCTTGGTGACGGCGTACAGACGGGCCGCCGCGACGTAGAAGGGATTGCGCGCCCCCTCCGGCTGCGGATCGGCGACGGGATTGTCGCGGGCCAGATCGGCCCCGGCGCAGAAGACGCGTCCATCGGATTGGAGCACGATCGCGCGTATCGCCGGATCGGCATCCGCCGCGCTGAAGGCCGCGCCGATCCCCTCGATCAGGGCAAGATCAGCATGATTGTGCGGCGGCCTGGCGAATGTGACGATGGCGACGTGATCGTCATGCGCGACATGGACGGAAGCGGTCATCCACTAGCCATAGCGTGACCTCCGGCTCCGATCCAACCGATCCGCCGTTTTGATGACACCGAAGCGGGCTTGTTAATAATCGGACCGTATACGACCGACCCCATGCTGCTGCCTGCCCTGCTTCTCGCCGGCCTGATTGCCCCGGCCGCGACGACCGCCGCCACCGTTGCCGCGCCCGCCGCCGCCACGGGTCGGCTTCAGCTCGGCGAACAGCAGCGGCTCCGGTTCGAACGGCGGCTGGAGTTGCTGACGATGCAGATCGACCGGCAGCGCGCGCTGGGCCTGCCCGAAGGCCGCGCCGCCTTCATGCGCCAGGATCTTGCCCGCGTCGCCACAGGCATCGCGGCGATCCTGCGCGTCCAGGGCTATCTCAGCCCAGCCGAAGATCGCAGCTATACCGCGTCGCTGGGTCAGGTCGCCCGCAAGCTGGCCCGCGCCCAGGCGGAACGCGCGCCGCAACTCGTGCTCGTCGCCCGGCGCTGAGACGTCAGTCGGCGAACAGCAGCACCGGGGTTTCCAGCACCGCCTTGAGCGCCTGCACATAGCTGGCGGCGTCCCAACCGTCGACGACCCGATGGTCGCAGCTGATCGAAACGTTCATCAGCTTGGCACGACGGATCTCGTCGCCGCGACCCGTGAACACCGGCCGTTCGACGATCTTGTTCGGGCCGATGATCGCCACCTCGGGGCGGTTGATCACCGGCGTCGTCGCGATCCCGCCGAGCGGACCTAGGCTGGTCACCGTGATCGTGCCGTTGCCCAGTTCCTCCGGCTTCAGCTTGTTGGCGCGCGCCGCTTCGGCGAGGCGCGCGATCTCCGCCGCCAGCTGCCAGACGTTCTTGTCCTGCGCATCGCGGATTACCGGCACGGTCAGCCCCGCATCGGTCTGCGCCGCCATGCCGAGGTGGACGCGACCCGACCGCGTCACCACGCCCGCCTCGTCATCGTAGCGCGCATTGAGCATCGGAAATTTCGGCAGCGTCCGGCAAATGGCGACGATCATCAGCGGCAGCAGCGTCAGCTTCGGCCGGCTGCCACGATTGTCGTTGAGATCGGCGCGCATCTCTTCCAGCGCGGTGACATCGACCTCGTCGACGTAGGTGAAGTGCGGGATGTGCCGCTTCGCCGCGGCCATGTTCTCGGCAATGCGACGGCGCATGCCGATGACGCGGACCTGCTCGTCGGGCCGCGCCCGGCTTGCTTGCGGCGCCTGATAGCCCTGCGCGCTGCCGTAACGCAGGAAAGCGTCGAGGTCGGCGTGGCGGATGCGGTCGCCCTCCGCGACGCGAACCTGATTGAGCTCGATGCCGAGGTCGCGCGCACGGGCGCGGACGGCGGGAGAGGCGAGGACGGGTGCATCCTTCTGCTCCTCCCTCGCTTGTCCCGTGCTCGTCGAAGGACGGGCGGCAGGCGTCGCGCTATCGGCCCATGCTTCGACAGGCTCAGCCCGAACGGGAGTGGGTGATCGGGCAGCAGCGGCCGGCACGTCCGCTACTGCCTCCTCAACCCCGGGATTCTCCGCCTCATATTGCTCCGCCGTCTCGGCCTGCGCCGGGGTCGGCGGGGCGGCGATCACCTCGGCCTCGCCCTCCTCCCCTTCGCCCTCGGTCTCGATGACCACCAGGGTCGAACCGATCGCCACCTGATCGCCGACTTCGCCGGCCAGTTCGACGACGGTGCCCGCGACGGGGCTTTCCATCTCGACGGTGGCCTTGTCGGTCATCATGTCGGCGAGGTTCTGATCCTCCTCGACACGGTCGCCGACGGCGACGTGCCAGGCAACGATTTCGGCTTCGGCGATGCCTTCACCGATGTCGGGCAGGCGGAAGGAGAAGCGGGCCATGCGTCAGGCGTCCTTCATGATCTTCTTGAGTGCCTCGCCGATGCGGACCGGCCCCGGGAAATACGCCCATTCGAGGCTGTGCGGATACGGCGTGTCGAAGCCGGTCACGCGCTCGATCGGCGCTTCGAGATGGT
>JAEWJQ010000215.1 GCA_023386515.1 Pseudomonadota bacterium
CCGCCGGACCGTCGCCGAGGGGGAGGTAGCTGTCGGCGAGCAGCAGTTGTGCGGCGGCGTCGCGTGGCCGGCTACCGATCACGGCGAGCGCATGGTTGCGCGCCGCGCTGTAATTGCCGAGCGCATAGGCACGCCGAGCGTCGGCCAACGCCGCGACCGGGTCGACCCGGCGATGGGGGCGCCAGACCAGCGCCACGATCGCGACCGCCAGTGCGACCAGAATGGCGATCGCGACCAGCCGAACGCCGGCCAGCCGTGGCAGCGCGACGCGTCGCCGCGTCCGGCGCGGTCGCAGCATCGGATAGACGGCGTCAGGCATGCAGATCGTAGCTCTTGAGCAGGTCATAGAGCGTCGGGCGGCTGATCCCGAGCAGGCGCGACGCGCCCGAGATATTCCCCTCTGCCTGGGTCAGGGCGATGCGGATCGCGCGCCGGTCCGCCGCCTCGCGCGCGTGGCGCAGGTTGAGCGGCAGGGTATCGCCGTCATCCTCGCCGCCACGATCGTCGAGATCGAGGTCGGCGGCGGTCACCTGCTTGCCGTCGGCCATGATGACCGCGCGCTTGATCCGGTTCTCCAGCTCGCGGACGTTGCCGGGCCAGGGCCAGGCGGCGATCGCCGCGACCGCATCGGGCGCGAGGCCGGTGACCGCGAGCTTCATCGCCGCGGCATGATGGCGGACGAAGTGGCGCGCCAGCAGCACCGCGTCGCCCGGCCGCTCGCCGAGCGCCGGGATGCGCACGATGATCTCCGCCAGCCGGTAATAAAGATCCTCGCGGAAGCTGCCGTCGGCGACCATCGCATCGAGGTCGCGGTGCGTCGCGCAGACGATGCGCGTATCGACCGCGATGGCTTTGCGCCCGCCAATCCGCTCGATCGTCCGCTCCTGCAGGAAGCGCAGCAGCTTGACCTGCAACGCCAGCGGCACGTCGCCGATCTCGTCGAGGAACAGGGTGCCGCCCGCCGCGGTCTCGATCTTGCCCGGCGTCATCTTCACCGCGCCGGTGAACGCGCCCTTCTCATGGCCGAACAGCTCGCTTTCCAGCAACGTCTCGGGAATGGCGGCGCAGTTGATCGCCACGAAGGCGCCGCGCGCGCGTGGCGAGGCGTCGTGCAGCCCGCGCGCGAGCAATTCCTTGCCGGTGCCGCTGGCGCCGAGCAGCATCACCGACACATCGGCCGCCGCAACCCGCTCGACCGTGCGGACCACGCGCGCCATCTCGTCCGAGGCGTAGATCAGCCCGCCGAAGCCGCGGCCCGCCGCCTCGTTGCGGCGCGCCAGCCGGCGGTTCTCCGCCTCCAGCGCCTGGACGTGGAATGCGCGGGCGACGATCAGGCCGAGCGCGTCGATGTCGATCGGCTTGGCATAGAAATCCCACGCCCCCCGCGCAATCGCCTCCAGCGCGCTGTCCCGCGCGCCATGGCCGGAGGCGACGATCACCTTGGTATCGGGCTTGAGCGCGAGGATGTCGGCGAGCGTCGCAAAGCCCTCGGCCGTGCCGTCGGGATCGGGCGGCAGTCCGAGGTCGAGCGTCACCACCGCGGGTTCGTGCGCGCGCACCGCCTCGATCGCCTCGGCACGGGTCGCCGCAGTGACGATCGTGTAGCCGTCATAGGCCCAGCGCAGCTGGCGCTGCAGCGCGAGGTCGTCCTCGACGACGAGCAGCACGGGTTTGTCGGTCATGCGGCCTGATCCAGCGACTCTGCGGGTGCCGCGGGCAGGCGGACGCGGAAGCGGCTGCCCGCGCCCTCGCGGCTGGTGACGTCGATCGTGCCGCCCATTGCCTGGGCCAGCTGCCGTGCCTCATAGGCGCCGATGCCGAAGCCTGCCGGCTTGGACGAGGCAAAGGGACGGAATAGCCGTTCGCGGATGAAGGCGGCGCTCATGCCGCACCCCTCGTCCTCGACATCAATGCTGACGGCAGCGGGATCGCCGGCCACGGTCAGGCGCACCGCGCGGTCCGGCGGGCTCGCCTCCACCGCATTCTGCACGAGATGGTCGAGCAATTGTTCGAGCCGTTGCGGCTGTGCCAGCGCGACCCCCTGCCCCGCCACCTCGATCGGATGCAGCGCGCGGCGACGCTCGGCAAGACGGGCCGCGAGCGTGCCGACATCGACCGGCTGCACCGGCTCGGCGACGCCCTGATGATGCTGCGACAGGCGGGCGAGCAGTGCGTTCATCCGCGCCGCCGAATCCTGCAATGTCGCGATCATGTCGGCGCGGAAAGCCGGATTGTCGGCGTGACGTTCGGCATTGCGCGCGACAAGGCTGACCCCGCTGACCAGATTCTTGATGTCGTGCATGATGAAGGCGAAGCGGCGGTTGAACTCGTCGAACCGGGCTGCCTCGGCAAGCGCGGCATGGGCCCGCTCCTCGGCCAGATAGCTGGCCGCCTGGCGCCCGGCGATGCGCAGCAGGTCGAGGTCTTCCCAATCGAGCGGTGGGCTGGCGGCAGGTCGGGCAAGCAGGATCGCACCGGCCAGTTCGCTGCCGTGGAGCAGCGGGACCAGGGCCCAGGCGGCCTCCTCCTCGACCATCCACGCCGGCACCGCCGCGGCCTCGGCCGCGGGTGCTTGGGCGCGGCGCAGTTCGTCGAGGCTGACGATCCGCTCGCTGGCGACGAGATAGGCGACCAGTGCGGCGCCTCCGCCGAACGGCATCGGCCAGTTCCACGCCTCGTCCGGTTCGAGTTCGCCGTCGCGGCAGACGAGCAGCAAGGCGGCGGGCGAGCTGGTCAGATCGGCGATGGCGCGGACGATGCGGCGGCCGAGCGGTTCGGCGCCGGGACGGCCGAGACGCGTGGCGAACCGCTGCCACTCGACGCGATAGTCGTAGCGGTGGCGGAAGAAATGCTGTGCCAGCTTCACCTTGGCCCAGCCGCGCAGCCAGGGCGCGGTCAACAACGTGCCGAGCGCCGCGGCAGCACCGCAGACGATCGCGGTCTGCACGATGCGGCCGTGGCTGCCGGCGAAGCGATCGACGATCTGGATCAACCCGACCGTGAGGCCGACGTAGAGGATGACGGCGAAGCCGGTCAGCAGCCGCAGCGCGCCCGCATGCGACATGGCGAGCGGCCGCTCGGCACGCATCACCGCCGGCGCCATCAGCGTCGTCACCGCGATCATCGCGAAGCCCCGCACCGCGACCATCGCATCGGGCCAGCCGGCACCATAGGCGAGCAGGGCGAGCGCCAGGTCGGTGGTCCACATGCCGGCGATCGCGATCGCGAACAGCAAGAGCACGCCGCGCCGGCCGCCGGCGGCGAGACCGGTGGCATATTGATGGACGAGGACGAGGCCGAGCAGCGCCCCGACCATGCGCGCGACCAGGGCCAGACTGGCCGCCGCCTCAGCGCCGTCACCGGCGAGCGGCAGCGTTTGGATCAGTACCAGCAGCACCGCGCCGATGTTGATCGCACCGGTGACCAGATAGACGAGGAGAAGCGCGGCGCTGCTGCCGCGATCACGGCGGCCGAGCTGCCACAGCACGCCGAGCCAGCCGAGGTTGCGCGCCGTTTCCGCCAGCGCGGTCGCGGGGTCGCGAGCGTTGATCCCGGCGACCGCCAGCGCCCAGCAGGCGG
>JAEWJQ010000227.1 GCA_023386515.1 Pseudomonadota bacterium
CAGCAAGGCGATCAGCACCGCAGGATAGCTCGCCGACTGCGCCGCGGCGATCAGCCCGCCACAGCCGGCGACCATCACCGTCAGGCCGAGCGCGATGCCGCGCATATAGCCGATCGCCACCAGCCAGGCGGTGATCGGCAGGGCGAACAGCAGATAGCTGCAATGGAAGGCCAGCTGGATCAGCGAGGCGCGGGCATAATCCAGCCCCATCAGCAGCTTCAGCCGCGGCACCAGCAGGCTGACCAGCGTGACCACGACCCCGCCCATGAAATAGGGGCCGATCGACAGCCTGAACAGGCGGCGCGCGCGTGCGGGATCGGCGGTGGGCAGGGTGCGCGTCACCACCCGACCTTAACCGCTTGTCTTGCCTGCGCAACGGCGCGTCGTCAGCGGCAGTCGACCAGCCCCGCGTTTGGCGAACCGAAGCGGATGGCGGAGATCGTCACGTCCAGCGCCCCCGCGGTGGTCAGCGCGAACGGCGTCGTCACCTTGCCGAGGTCCGTCTTCGCGAGACAGCGCAGCGGCACGGCGATCTCCCCCCACGTCTTGGCGGCCGCCAAAGCGGCAAGGCGTGGCGTGATCGCGACGCCGTCCAGTGTCACCGGCGCTGCGGGAGCGGCATCGACGCGCAGCTCGACGATCAGCGCGACATCGCCATTCGCCTCGCGGGTCAGGTCGATCGGCGCCCCGACCAGTGCCGCCGTCGCCTCACCGGCACCGGTCCAGGCGAGGCGGACCGAATCCTCCTGCGCGCGCCGGTCGGCGGGATGCTGGCTGATCCGTTCGGGACCGGGATTGGCGGCGAGCTGGCCGGGCGCGCCGATCAGCAGCCGCCGCCCGCCGCTGACCTTGCCGCGCGCGAACAGCGTGTTGCGATCGCCTCCCCCATCGGCCCGCCGCTCGTCGAGCCGCGGCAGCTCGCCGGGCTGCCCGGTGTTCAGGCCGAAGCCGTAGGCGAAGAGCGGGTCGTAGCCGGCGTCGCCGACGTTGAGCGGGCTCTGGTCGGAGCGCTTCGGCCAGCTATAGGGCAGGGTGCCTCGGAAGGGCCGCGCGCCGAACAGCACGTCGGCGACCCCCGCACCCTCCGATCCCGGCAACCAGGCGGCGACGAAGGCGTCGGCGGCATTGAGATAGGGGTTCACCCACAGGGGCCGCCCCGACAGGAAGACCGCGACGACCGGCACGCCGGCCGCGCGAAGCCGCTTCATCGTCGCCAGATTGTCCGTCGTGGCGGGATCATCGAAGGCGACGTCGCTGCGGTCGCCCTGGAACTCGGCATAGGGATTCTCGCCGAACACCACGATCGCGGCGTCGGGGCGGGCGGTGAAGGCGCCGTCGGCGGCGAGGGTCGCGCTGCCGCCGGCGGCACGCACCGCCGCGTCGATCCCCTGCCAGATCGTCGTCGCGCCTGGGAAATCGGCGGGCTTCGTCCCCGTGCCCTGCCACGACAGGGTCCAGCCGCCGGACTGTTTGGCGACGGGGGCCGCGCCGGCGCCCGCGACCAGGATGCGCGCGCCCGGCTTCAGCGGCAGCAGGCCGCCCGCATTCTTGAGCAGCACCAGCGATTCGGCGACCGCCTGGCGCGCGATGGCGCGATGCTCCGGCGACCCGAGCAAATCGTAGCGGCCGGCGAAGGGACGCGACGACGGCCGCCCGGCCTCGAAGATCCCGGCCCGGAACTTCACCCGCAGCACCCGCCGTACCGCATCGTCCAGCCGCACCATCGGGATCGCGCCCGACTGCACCTCGCGCAGCGTCGACTGCCAGATGCCCTTCCAACTGTCCGGCGCCATATAGATGTCGAGACCGGCGTTGATCGCCTGCGGGCAATCGGTGGTCGAGCATCCCTCGACCTGGCCGTGCGCGTTCCAGTCGCCGACCAGGAATCCGTCGAAGCCCCAGCGCCGCTTGACGACGCCGGTCAGCAGGCTGTCGTTGCCCGTCATCTTGCGGCCGTTCCAGCTCGAGAAGCTGACCATGATCGACTGCACGCCGGCGTTGATCGCGGCTTCATACGGCGGGGCGAACAGGTCGCGCAGCTGGTCCTCGCCGATCTGCGCATCGCCCTGGTCGCGGCCGTTTCGGGTGCCGCCGTCGCCCAGGAAATGCTTGGCGGTGGCGATGACATGCGGCCCTTTCAGCCAGTCACGGTCGCCGATCCTGCCCTGCAGCCCCTCGATCAGCGGACCGGCGTAGCTCGCGGCGATCGCGGGCGTCTCGCCGAACCCTTCGTAGGTGCGGCCCCAGCGGTCGTCGCGCACCACCGCGATCGTCGGCGCGAAGGTCCAGTCGATGCCGGTGACGCGCATCTCCACCGCCGTCGCCGCGCCGATCCGCCGCATCAGTTCGGGATCGCGCATCGCGGCGAGGCCGACATTGTGCGGGAACAGCGTCGCACCGACGATATTGCTGTGGCCGTGCACCGCGTCGATCCCCCAGATCGCCGGAATGCGCGGCAGCTTGGGATCGTCGCTGGTCGATGCGTCCCAGAAGGCGTCGGCCAGCGCCAGCCAGTCCTTCGCCGGCGCGTTGTAGCGGCCGCCCGGATCCGAATTGCCGCCGTTGAACACCGAACCCAGATGATAGCGGCGTACGTCGTCGGGGGTGATCGAGGCGATGTCGCCTTGCACGACCTGTCCGACCTTCTGCTCCACCGACATACGGGCGATCAGCCGGTCGATCTTGCGCTCCATCGCCGGATCGGGGCGGACGGGCGAGCGGAGCGCCGGCCAGCGATCGGGATGCGCGGTATTCGCCGGGGTCGACGACGTGGGGGGAGCCACCTGGGCGGCGGCGACCGTCGCCATCCCGGCCGTCGCCACCGCAAGAATCGCCACTAACCGAGACCGACGCATAACCCCTCCCTCTCCGTTCCGGTCGCGCCGGTATTGACACCGTTGTCGGAATTGATGATCCTTTGTCAAGCGCGGCCGGACCGCGACGGCGATGGGAAGCGGTAAGCCGACCGCCACCACCATGCGGTCGCAGCGCGTCCGGTTCGTTCGGTTCCCCAACCGGCCGGTGGTGCCGTCCGGTCTCACGGCTGCCGCGTACGGCGCGGCAGCCGTCCTTTTTCGTGGAACGCGGCCCTGAGCCGCGCCGCCGCCGCGGCCGAGGTTCTTGCGAAAACGCGCTTGCGAGGTCGCGACGACCGTCAGCATGACTGCCATTGACATCGTTGTCGGGTCCGGTAGAACCACATCATGGCGAGGTGACATCGCCAGGTTCAGGTTGGCCGGCCTTCCGCCGGCAGTGGAGGAGGATGATATGAGGGGGATCGATCTCGCCCGCGTGCTGGCGCGTTCCGCGTCGACGCTGGCCCTGGCCGGCGCCATGGCGATGCCGGTGGCGGCCCTGGCGCAGACCGCGCCGGCGGCAGATCCGCAGGCTGGCACGCCGCAGGCCGATACGGCACGCGGCGCACCGGTCACCGAAGGCGGCGCGACTGCGACCAATCCCGTACCCGACACGCAGGCGGGCGACGACATCGTCGTCACCGGCGTCCGCGCCTCGCTGGAGCGGTCGATCGCGATCAAGCGCGATTCCAGCGGCATCGTCGATGCGATCAGCGCCGAGGATATCGGCAAATTCCCCAACACCAACCTCGCCGAATCGCTGCAGCGGATCACCGGCGTGTCGATCGACCGGGTCAACGGCGAGGGCTCGACCGTCACGGTCCGCGGCTTCGGCGCGCAATACAATCTCGTCACGCTCAACGGTCGCCAGCTGGCGACATCGGACATCGTCGCGGTCGGCGGCGATCAGGGTGGCGACGGTGCGGGCGGCTTCGGGCGCTCGTTCGATTTCGCCAATCTCGCCTCCGAAGGCGTGAAGACGCTGGAGGTCTACAAGACCGGTCGTGCCGCGGTGCCGTCGGGCGGCATCGGCGCGACCGTCAACATCGTCAGCCCCCGCCCGCTCGACGCGCGGCAGAGCGGGCTGACCGGCTCGATCGGCGCCAAGGCGAGCTATGACAACGGTGCCGACGCCTGCATCAGCTGCGGCAGTCACGTGACGCCGGAAGTGTCGGGTGTCGCGAGCTGGAGCGATCCCGAGCAGAAGTTCGGCGTGTCGCTGTTCGGCAGCTACCAGAAGCGCAACTACAGCTATGCCAGCCAGGCCAACGACGATTGGAATATCCGGACGCTGTCGGATTTCCTCAATCCCGCCAACGGTTTCGTGAACCAGTCGACCAAGATCAACAATGCGCCGGCGAACGGCAGCACCCTGGTTTCGGTGCCCAACGACAGCCGCTACCATTTTTCCGAGGCGAGCCGCGAGCGGCTCAATGGCCAGGGGATCATCCAGTTCAGGCCGGTCGACAATCTGACCATCACCGCCGACGCGCTCTACGCGCAGCTGCGCGAATCCGAGCGCCGCTCGACCCAGTCCAACTGGTTCAACCGGCCGTTCGACGAGGTGACCTTCGACAGCGCCGCCGACGGCATCGCGACGACGCGCTACCTGCACGAGACGATCAACGGCGTGAAGGACGAGGCGTTCGAACAGGCCTATCGCGCGCAGAAGAACCGCCTGTACGACTTCGGCGGCAACATCGCCTGGCAGGTGACCGACCGGTTCAAGCTCGCCCTCGACGGACATATCGGCAAGGCGGAGAGCCTGCCCGACAATCCGAACGGCCAGACGTCGACCACGGTGGCGTTCAACGCGCCGGTGGTCACCGCCCATTCGGTGGACTGGGGCACCGACGGCTTCCCGCGCCAGACGCTGTCGATCAACGACGGCACGCGCAGCGTGACGCCGACGGGCCAGTCCTTCATCAAGGGCAACAATAACGGGATCATCGACGTCGGCGACCTGTCGGGCGCGGTGCAGCGCCAGTTCGCCTCCACGCAGACGCAGCGGATCAAGGAACTGCGGCTCGATGGCGGCTACGATCTGGGCGGCGGCAGCCGCTTCGACTTCGGCGGCGACTATCGCGAGACGGACACCCGCCAGACGCAGTACAATACGCGGCAGGTGCTCGGCGACTGGGGCAATTCGCTGCCGCCGGAGATCGCCACGGTCGCACCGGGCCAGGTCTTCCAGTTCTGCACCGTCTGCCAGTTCACCCACAACAGCCCGAACCCGGACGCCAACACCAAGATCGCCTTCCGCACCGAGGATGCGACCAAGCTCTACAACTCGCTGTACAATTACTACATAGGCATCACCAACGACGGGGTGAATCACCAGAACAACCTCGACGCGAACAACGACAATCGCGTCCAGGAAAAGATCTGGGCGGTCTATGGCCAGGTCACCTGGAACGGCCAGCTCGGCAACATGAACGCGCAATTGGTCGCCGGGGCGCGGTTCGAAAGCACCCGCGTCAACGCGACCTCGCTGCAGCCGATCCCGCTGGCGATCGTGTGGCAGGCGGACAACGACTTTACGATCCTCAACTCGACCGATCGTCAGGCGGTGACGTCGAAGGGGCGCTACAACAATCTGCTGCCGGCGATGGACTTTTCGGTCGACCTGACGCGGACGTTGAAGGGACGCCTGTCGTACAGCAAGACGATCGCGCGCGCGCCCTATGGCAGCCTGTTCGCGTCCAGCGGCGTCAGCCAGGCACCGCCGCGGCCGACCGCGATCGGCGGCGTCGCCACCGGCTATGCCAACAACACTGATCTCGATCCGCTGAATTCGGACAATTTCGACGTGTCGCTGGAATGGTATCCGCGCAAGGACGTCTATCTCTCGCTCGGCTTCTTTGACAAGCGGGTGAAGAACTTCATCGGCAACACGCTGGTCAATCGCCAGCTGTTCGGCCTGCGCGACCCGACCTCGGGTCAGGCGGGGACGCGATCGGGGACGGCGAAGACGCAGCTGACCAACACGTTCGCGGCGGACATCACCGACGTCAATCTGTTCACCTATACCGCGCTGCTGCAGCAGAACAGCGGCAACGTCGCCGCCGCCAATGCGCAGTTCGCCGCCCATTACAACGCGCAGACGCGATCCCTCGATCAGGGCTTCGTCGACCAGACGCTGGCCGCTGTCGACATTACCGCGGATGCCAACGATCCCTTGTTCAATTTCTCGGTCAACACGCCGATCAACAACAAGGAAGCGGAGATCTACGGCTTCGAGATTGCGGGCCAGTATTTCCTCGGCGACACCGGCTTCGGCGTCGCGGCGAGCTATACCCTGGTGCGCGGCAATGTCGGCATCGACACGGCGGCCGATCCGAACGTCGACCAGTTCGCCCTGGTCGGCCTGTCGGACACGGCGAACGCGACGCTGATCTACGACAAATATGGCCTGTCGGCACGGCTGGCGTACAATTGGCGGGCGAAGTTCCTCAGCCAGTTGAACCGTGACACCTACCACAATCCGGTGTTCACCGCGCCGTACAGCCAGCTCGACCTCAACATCAGCTACGATGTCACGCCGCATCTCGCCGTGACCTTCGAAGGTATCAACCTGCTGGAGGAGGGCGTGCGGACCTACGGCCGGGACTATATCAACACCTGGTACCAGACGGAGGGTACCGCCCGCTACCTGGTCGGCGCGCGGCTGCGCTTCTGATCGCGAGGGGAAGGCCGGGCCGTACGGCGCGGCCTTCCCCCGTGACGTTCTTACGGTATGTTGCTGATATGACGGCCTCCACGCCCCAGCCGCTCAACAATGTCGATCATGCGGGGCTGCGCGTGCGGCTGGAACGCGGCGCCGGCTTCGGCGATGCGGTCAATCAAGTCGCGGTGTTCGCCACCGAATTCGAGGATGTCGCCCGCGAATATCCGATCGTGTTCCGCGCCAGGGCGGATGGCGGCTATGACGCGGTCGCGCTGCTCGGCTTCGCGCGCGACCAGAACCTGTTCCTCGACGGCGATCGCTGGGACGCGCATTATATCCCGGCCCTGCTGCAGCGGGGACCCTTTTCGATCGGCGTGCCGACCGACGGCGGCGCGCCGACGATCCATATCGACGCCGCTCATCCGCGGGTCAGTACCGCGGAAGGCGCGCCGATCTTCCTGCCGCACGGCGGCCAGGCGCCGCTGCTCGATCGGATCGGCGGCGTGTTGCGGCGGATCTATGCCGGGACGCAGATCGCGCCGCATCTGTCCGCGGCCTTGCTGCGCCACGCGCTGCTCGAACCGGTCGAACTCCAGGTCGAGACCGCCAGCGGCGCCTCGTTCCGCGTGCCCGACTGCCATGTCGTCGCGGACGCCCGGCTGGCGGCGCTGGATGCCACCGCCCTCGCTGCGCTGCACCGCGACGATTTCCTGCGACCGGCAATCTGGGCGGCCTCGTCGCTCGGCACATTGCCATGGCTCGCCGAACGCGCGGTGCGCCGTGGCGCGTGACGATGCGCCGCCGTTGCGCGTGACCCGCCGCACCCGCGAGATCGACGGACGTGGCGTGGCGCCCGATCTGGCGGCGATCGTCGAGGCCGGCGTGCCGACGATCCTGCGGGGCGCGGTGGCGCACTGGCCGCTCGTCGCCGCCGGACGTGACGGCCCCGAAGCGGTGGCCAGCTATCTTGCCCGCTTCGATGCCGGGCGACCGCTCGTTGCCTATCTGGGCGACCCGGCGATCCGCGGACGCTTCCATTACGATAGCGCCGGCACGGGCATGAACTTCCGCACCGAGCGCCTGCCGCTGCCGATGGTCATGGCGCGGCTGGCGGAGGGGCGGCAGCGCGACGACGGCGCGGCGCTCTACGTCGGTTCGACCGACCTCGACCATTTCTTTCCCGGCCTGCGCCACGACAATTCGCTCGCCCCCGCCGACGGTCTCTTTGCCGCCCATCCGCCGCTCGCCAGCATCTGGATCGGCAACCGCACCGTCGCCGCCGCGCATCACGACATGTCGGACAATGCCGCCGCTTGCGCCGTCGGCCATCGCCGCTTCACGCTCTTCCCGCCCGAGCAGATCGCCAACCTCTATCCCGGACCGCTCGAACCGACGCCGGGTGGCCAGGCGGTCACGATGGTCGATTTTGCCGCTCCCGATCTCGATCTTTACCCGCGGTTCGCGGAGGCGGTGGCGGCGGGGCAGATCGCCGAGCTCGAACCGGGCGACCTGCTCGTCTACCCGGCCCTGTGGTGGCATCAAGTCGAGGCGCTGGACTCGTTCAACGTGCTGGTCAACTTCTGGTGGAACCGGGTACCCGACCATAACGACACGCCGATGACGACGTTGCTGCACGCCTTGCTGTCGCTGCGCGACCGGCCGGCGCATGAGAAGCGGGGCTGGCGCGCGCTGTTCGACTATTACGTCTTCGGCCCGGCCGATGCCGCCGGCGCGCATCTGCCGCCGGCGATGCGGGGGCCGCTTGGCCCGATCGACGCCGATCTCGCCCGTCGCCTGCGTGGCGCGGTCGCCCACCGGCTCAACCGATGAGACAGGTGCGACGCGTCGTCATCGCGGGTGGCGGTACTGCCGGCTGGCTCGCCGCGGCGGCGCTGGCCCGCCAGCTGTCGCCGCTGATCGAGGTGGTGCTGGTCGAATCGGACGCGATCGGCACCGTCGGCGTTGGCGAATCGACCATCCCGACGATCCGCACCTTCCACGACTTCATCGGCGTCGACGAGGACGCCTTCGTCCGCGCGACGGGGGCGACGTTCAAGCTTGGCATCAGCTTCGAACATTGGCTGCGCGATGGCACGCGCTACTTCCACGCCTTCGGTTCGGTCGGCCGGTCGATGTTCGTCGCCGACTTCCAGCATTTCTGGCTGGAGGCGCGGCGACAGGATTTCGGCGGCGCCTATGGCGACTATTCGGCGGAATCGCGCGCGGCGGCGGAGGGGCGCTTCTCGACCGATCCAGCCGCCGGCCTCGCCTATGCCTACCATCTCGATGCCACCGCCTATGCCGCCTTTCTGCGCGGCCATGCCGAGGCGGCGGGTGCCAGCCGCATCGAAGGGCGTATCATCGCCGTCGATCGGGATGGGGAGACGGGCGATCTGCGTGCCCTGCGGCTCGCCTCCGGCGAGGTGGTCGACGGCGACTTCTTCGTCGACTGCACCGGCTTCCGCGCGCTGCTGATCGAGGACGCGCTGACGACCGGCTATGACGATTGGAGCCACTGGCTGCCGACCGACACCGCGCTGGCGGTGCAGACGGACAGCGTCGGGCCGCCGATGCCCTATACCCGCGCGATCGCGCACCGTGCGGGCTGGCGCTGGCGCATCCCGTTGCAGCATCGGGTCGGCAACGGCATCGTCTTTTCCAGCCGCGACATGACGGAGGAGGAAGCGCGCGCGTCCCTGCTCGACGGGATCGAGGGCACGCCCTTATTTGATCCACGACCGATCCGCTTCACCACCGGCATGCGGACGCGTGCCTGGCACCGCAACTGTCTGGCGCTCGGACTGGCGGGCGGGTTCATCGAGCCGCTCGAATCGACCAGCATCCATCTGGTCATGATCGCGGTGACGCGTTTCGTGCAGAGCTTCCCCTTCGCCGGCGACGACGGCGCGCTCGCCGATCGCTTCAACGCGCGCACGCGGGCGGAGTGGGAGCATGTCCGCGACTTCGTCATCCTTCACTATCATCTGAACGACCGGGCGGAGCCGTTCTGGCGCCGGATGGCGGCGATGGATGTGCCGGACACGCTGGCGACGCGGATCGCGCTGTTCCGCGAACAGGCGGTGGCGTTCCAGGACCAGGATCAGATCTTCCGCGTCGATTCCTGGGTGCAGGTGATGCTCGGTCAGGGGCTGGAACCGCGCGATTACCACCATCTTGCACGGATGCTGCCGGCGCGGGACCTGCAACATGCGCTCGGCGGGCTCGACGCCGGCATCCGCCACCGCTTGCAGACCGTGCCGAGCCATGCCGACTTCCTGCGCCGGTTCGGCTAATATGAATTCAGGATGAGATTCCTGGGATTTCGCTGTCTTTGATCTGTCACGGCACCGTCCCGACTCGCGGATAACGCGCCCCCAGAAGCCGAAGTGGCTGATCAAGGGGACTTTACGACATGTCGATCCATTCGCGTACGCGGTTGCGTCTGCTCGCGGGCGTCGCTCTGCTCGTGGCATCGGGCGCGGCCGAGGCGAAGACGACCAACGACACGGCCAAGCCGGCGCAGACGCAGGCGACCGCCGATCCGCAGGTGACCACCGCCGATCAGCCCGCGACCGAAGAGGGCGGCTCGCAGCTCGGCGACATCGTCGTGACCGCAACCCGCCGCGAAACCAATTTGCAGAAGACGCCGATCTCGATCAGCGTGCTCAACACGCAGGCGCTCGCCGACCGCCACGTGCTCAGCCTGTTCAATCTCGCCGACGGCACGATTCCGTCGCTTCGTGTGGCCACGTTCGAGGCGCGCCAATCGGCATTGACGATCGGCATCCGCGGCATCGTCCCCTACGACCAGAATCAGACCGCGCGCGACGGTGGCGTCGGCGTCTACATCGACGGCGTCGCTTTGGGTAAGACGCAGGGCCTCAACGCCGCGCTGTTCGACATTGAACGGATCGAGGTGCTCAAGGGCCCGCAGGGCACGTTGTTCGGCCGCAACACCGAAGGCGGCGCGCTGTCGCTGGTATCGCGCGCGCCCACCGGCGTTTTCGGCGGCCGCATGACCGCGGGCGTCGGCAATTACGGCAGCCGCAACGCCGACGTGCACCTCGACCTGCCGGCCTTCTACGACATTTCGTTGAAGTTCGACGGCGTCTACCAGCATCAGGATCCGACGGTGAAGGACCCGCTGACGGGTTCGACCGGCTGGAACTATTACGATCGCAAGGGCGGCCGCGTCGCCGCGCGCTGGAAGCCGGTCGACGGCTTCACCGCGGACTTCGCCTACGACTATGCGAAGGACGACAATACGCCGCAGTACAGCCAGCTGATCAACTATAACCCCAACAACTATCCGGTCGGGACGTTCAACAGCAGCGGCGTTCTCCAGCTGAACGGCGTGAATTGCGGCGGCACGATCACCGCAGCGCAGGCCGCCGCCGGCCGCCCCGTCTGCATCGCGCCCAAGGCGCCGCTGGTTGGCGTCCATCCGGATCGGCAGACGGTCGCCGATGTCGGCGTGCCGCAGCAGCCCAGCGTCGACATCACGCACGGCTTCTCGTCCAATCTGCGCTATCAGGTCGCTCCGGCGGTGGAGTTGCGCTCGATCACCGCCTGGCGCGGCGTCAGCACGGACCAGTGGGACAATTCGGGCGGTCCGGAGCGCAGCAGCTTCGCACCCAACTCGAACTTCAGCCGCTACAGCCTGTCGTTCCTGCACCAGCATCAGTTCAGCCAGGAGTTCCAGGCGGTCGGTAGCGCCGACCAGCTCGACTATGTCGTCGGCGCTTATTATTTCACCGAACACGCCACCGAATATGCCGCGACACCGCTGAGCAACCTGTGGAACGCAGACGGTACCGCCTATACGATCCGCAGCCCGATCCCGGGCAATGCCAACGCGATCACCAGCGCCAATTCGGGGTATCAGCAGTACGATCCGTCGTGCAACAACACGCTGGCGACGACGGTGCCGCAATTCGCCAACAGCTGCCAGTTCATCACCCGCGCCAGCCAGGCGAGCGACCACAATTACTCGCTGTTCGGCAATCTGACCTTCACGCCGTCGGCACTGGGCGACGTGTTGCACATCACCGCCGGTGGCCGCTGGACCAAGGACAAGCGTCACGGCACGCTTTACGTGGTCAACAATCGCGCCGACCTGGTCACCGCCGGCACCGTCTCGCCGTTCGGTTTCCGCAACAGCATCAGTCGCTTCGACCCGATGGTCAACGTCGCCTTCGATGCGACGCCGGACGTCCACCTCTATGCCAAATATGCCACCGGCTTCCGCGCCGGCGGCGCCAACGACCGTTCGCTCGCGTTCAACGCCTTCGGTCCGGAAGCGGTCAAGTCGTATGAAATCGGCTCGAAGATGGACTTCTGGAACCACAAGGCGCGCCTCAACCTCGCCGGCTACATCATGAACCGGTCGAACACGCAGTTCGACTTCGACTATTTCGACACCAATGGGTCGAGCCCGACCAACGGCAGCCACATCGAGCAGACGATCAACGCCGGCAAGAGCAAGATCCGCGGCATCGAGGCCGATCTGACGGTGGCACCGGTGCAGGGTCTGACGCTGACCGGTTCCTATGCCTATACCTATTGGAAGGCGCCGTCGGCGGTAAATCCGCTGACCCCGGGTGCGCCGGCGCAGCAGCTCTACATC
This sequence comes from Pseudomonadota bacterium, assembly GCA_023386515.1. The sequence continues at coordinate 12,149 of JAEWJQ010000227.1, forward strand.
GTCTACACGCCGCGCAATGCGGCATCGGCGGCGATCGATTACGCCATCCCGATCAACGTCGGCGATGCCAGCGTCCGCCTGCACCTCGACGGCAATTACGCGAGCAGCCAGTACAGCTTCCAGCTCGAGCCGACCAAGACCGACGCCAGCTTCATCATGAACGGCCGCCTGTCGCTCGCCGACATTGCGGTGTCGCCGACCAACAAGGTCACGTTTGCCTTCTGGGTGCGCAACCTGCTCGACACGACCTACATCTATCGTCGCTCGTCCGCGAACTCGGTGCCGGTGTACAATTATGGCGCCACCGGCCAGCTGATCTCGACGGGCTATGGCGGCATCCTCGGCGACTACGCCAACTTCAATCCGCCGCGGACCTGGGGTGTGGAAGCGACGATGCGCTTCTGATTCCCGGTCACGGCCGACGACAAACGCCTGGTCCCTCGGGGCCGGGCGTTTGCGTTTCTGTGGAATGCCCCTCGCCTCAAGCTCAGTTGAGAGTCCTGTTCATGCGCAGCGTTCATCGCCACGGCCGGGCCGGGAAGAGAGCAACGAGCCCGGCATGCCGCGATCAGGCGCTGTTCCCGGCACAGGGCAAAGCGAGCGTCACGCTGAGCCCCGGCTCGGCGTCTCCGAGGATCAGCGTACCGCGGTGCAGCCGCGCGATCGCGTCGACCAGCGGCAGGCCCAGGCCATGTCCCTCGCTATGGCGGCTCGTGTCGAGCCGCCCGAAACGGCGCAACGCGGTGCCGCGATCCGCGGCGGCGATGCCCGGGCCGTGGTCCCGTACGGTGACGCAGGCGATGTCGCCGTTGCGGGCCACATGCAGCGTGACCGCCGTTCCCGCCGGCGTATGGCGGAAGGCATTTTCGATCAGGTTGATCAGGGCCTGGGCCAGTAGCTGCCGATCGCCCTCCACCGGCAGCGGCACGCCTGCGTCGAGGCTGAGGCGATGGCCGGTGTCGTTGGCGACCTCCGCCATCGTCTCGCCGACCTCCGCCGCCAGCGCGCCTAGATCGAGACGGGCGAAGCCAGCGCGGCGCCGGCCGGCCTCGACCTCGCTGATCCGCAACGTCGCAGCGAACATCGCGAGCAGGGCATCGCATTGCTGCAGTGCGTAGTCGAGTTCGGTCCGTAGCGCGGGGCCGGGTGCGCGGGCGACGATCAGCGCGAGCTGGCCGCGCAGTCGGGCGAGCGGCATCCGCAGATCGTGGGCGATGTCGTTGCTGACCCCGGCGACCTCCGCCATCAGCCGCTCGATGCGGTCGAGCATGCGGTTGAACGTCGCCGCCTCGCGCGCGAAGGCGCCACCGCCCGCCGCGACGGGCAGGCGTGCGCGCAGATCGCCGTCGATGATCGCCTCGGCCGTGTCGCGCACCGCGGCGATCCGGCGGCCGATAAGAAATGCCAGCAACGCGGTGCCGGTCAGCACGACGACGACGATCGCCCCGAAACCCAGCAGGTAATTGCGCAGCCGCAGCGAGGCGTAATCGTCGAATGGTTCGGTTTCGCCGACGGTGGTCAGCCATAATCCGCCGCCGAGCGGGCGGACCAACGCTCGGCCGGCGGACAGGCCGGTGATCCGGTCATGGTGACGGACCGTCGAGAAACCCGGCGGCAGCGCCCGGCTGAGCGTGATGTTGCCGCCGAGCCGATGGCCCGATGCATCGCGCAGTTCCAGCCCGATATCCCCCGTGTCGCGCTGGTGGCTGAGCCGGTCGATCCGTGCCAAGATCGCGGCGGCGTCACTGGGGCGAACATCGTCGTCGATCTCGTCGCTGACCGTCGCGATACGCCGGTCGACGAGATGCGCCACCGCCGCGCGCGAGGCGGCGAAGGTGGCGTAACCGGTGGTCAGCGTGGTGCCGAGGAACAGCAACAGGAAGATCGTGGTCAGCGCACGCAGCGACAATGACCGCCACCAGCGCGGCCGATAAGTCAGGACGCGCGGCGCGGTCATCCGCGCAGCATATAGCCCAGGCCGCGCTTGGTGACGATCGGGTCGTCGCCGCCCGCCGCGATCAGCTTGCGCCGCAGCATCCGTACCTGCGCATCGACGATGTTGGTCGCGGGTTCAAAATCATAGCCCCAGACGCGTTCGAGCAGCATCGCCCGGGTCAGGATCGTCCCCGGCTGGCGGGCAAGTTCGGTCAGCAGGCCCAGTTCGAGCTTGGTGAGGTCGAGCGGCTGCTCGTTGCGCCAGGCGCGCAATTGCGTCGGGCTGACGGTGATATCGCCGGCGCGCAACGTATCGCCGCCGCTGCCGCCCGCGGTCCAGCCGCGCGCCCTGGCGAGCGCCTTCAGCCGTGCGTCCAGTTCGATCGCAGGGGTCGGCTTGACGACATAATCGTCGGCGCCTGCGTCCAGCCCCTCGACCTTCTCTACCGACCGGCCGAGCGCGCTCAGCATCACGACGGGCAGGGTGTTGCCCGCCTCGCGCAGCCTCTGCAGCACGGATGTGCCCTCCAGCTGCGGCAGCATCCGGTCGAGGATCATCGCGTCGAAACGGGCCCGCGCCACCGCCTCGAGCGCGGAAATCCCCGTCGGTGCGATGGTCACCGCATGATCGAGCGCACGCAATTCTTCGGCCAGCGTCTCGGCATAAGCCATGTCATCCTCGACCAGCAGCAGGTCCATCGTCTGTCCGGGCTCCTTGATGTGGCCCGACCCTTAGGGTGCGTCCGCTTCGGGCGAAAGTGCCTTGCTGGCCGCGTCAGCTCGCGCGGTCAGACGAGGCAGCCCGGATGTCACGGCGGCCCGCAGCGTCACTTTGCCGCGAGGTCGATCTCTACCGGAGCGGCTCCCAGCGGGATGGTGTAACCACCCCGCTCCAGCCGGCCTGTCGATGGCCGGTAGGCCGCGCCGGTACCCGTGGTGCGGGTGACGAACAGCCGCGCCGACGTCGTGCCGGGGCTCGCCGGATCGAGCGTCAGCGCGATGTGGCCGCTTGCCGGCGTATAGACCGCCTTTGCGATCTTGCCGGCCTCCAGCTCGATCCATTGCCCGGCCGGAGCGATGAACAGCCGCGATCGCGCACCGTCCCTCGGTACGATCGACACCTCGCCACGTCCCTCGCGCACGTCGCCGCCGAAACCGATCCAGCCGAAGGTGGGATCGTTCACCAGATAGCTGCCCGCCGCATAGGCATGGCCGAAGAAGCCCATCCCATAATCCCCGCTATACGGGTCCCAGCGCATCATGTCGGGCGCGCTGTGGAAGGCGGCGGAGGAAAAGCCGTCCTGATCGATATTGGTGATGCCGCCCATCATCCCGCCATAGGCGACCCGCAACAGGTGCAGGTCCGCCGGTTTGGCGCGATAGGCGTCGAACAGCGGCACGGCATTGAGCGCCGATCCATAATGATGGATCTGCCGCTCGATACGCGGATATTTGCCGCCGTACAGGAAGTCCCAATAGCGACGGGCATTGCCGTTATAGCCCCAGCTCGGAATCGTCGGATCGTAGCCGAGGATCACCTCGCGCGTGATGTCCGCCTGCGGCTGGAAGCCGAAATAGCGCATCCAGGCATAGACTTCCGGCTGGCCGGTCGAATCCCACGCCATTTCGGAACCGAAAGGATATTTCAGGCTGCGCCAATGGTCGGCGCGATGGCGCATCAACCGTTCCATCTCGGTCGCCTGCGCTCTCATCCCCTCGCGCTGCAGATCCTTCAGGATGTCGACGAAGACGTCGCCCTCCATCAGGCCGAATTCAGTGTAGTAGGGCGCGTCCCGCATCATCGCCACGACGGTGAGATAGGCATGGTCCAGGTACCAGCGCCAATCATGCCGCGCGACCAGGTCGGGGTGATTGCGCGCGGTGCGATAGAGCACCCAATGGCCGATCGCGACATGCGGGTAGTTGTAGGCCCGGCCGAGGTCGTTGGCGTCCTTCTCCTTCCAGGACGTCCAGCTCTGCCATTGCCGCGGATCGCCGGTGTAGAGATTGGGGAATTTGGAGGGGTCGTAGAAGAAGAGGCTCTTCTTGACCGCGCCGGCATGCGGGCCGTCGGCGACCTGAAGATTGCCGACCACAGTACCGTCGATCAGGCGCTCCAGTTTGGCGATCTCGCCCGCGTCGGGATTGTCGAGCTGTTTCATCACCGCCGCGACCCAGCTGCCGCCGCCGCCCTCGTCGCTCATGCCCGCGATCCACACGCGCGGTTCGACGTCGACGATCTTCTTCGCTTCATTGTCGTAGGTCAGGATCGCCGGGCTGCGGCCGAACGGGTCGCCCTTGCCCTCATACCATTGGCGGGTGGTGGCAAAGCGGCCGAGGTCGGCCATCGTCTGATCGAGCGGCTTTGTGACGACGTAGCTGACCGTCTGCGCCTGGCCATCGGCATAGGTCAGCGTCAGGCGGGCGCGGCCCCATTGCGCGCCGCGGATCGAGAGACGGGTCCAGCCCTTGACGGTGCCGGCACGTGTCGCGGTGATGGCGCCGGCCGGCCAACTGTCGATCCGGGCGATCGGCGTCGGCGCCTTGACGAAGAGGGTCGCGGTCATGTCGGTCGGTACGACATAGCCGGGGATGCCGACCGCAACCGGCCGGCGGGGGGCGGCCAGCGTGGCCTCGATCCCACGGATCGTCGGCGCGGGCGTCAGGCGCACCCCGACGGTCAGCGTCTCGCCCGGCGCCAGGGTGCGAGCGGTCGGCGCATTCCAAGGCTCGCCGCCCTTCTTCCATTCGCGCTCTACGTAACCGGCAGAAAGGACGGTCCAGTCGTAGAATCCCTCCGACGTCTGGCCGCGCGGGCTCTTGTCGGCGAAGCTGCTCGCCCCGTCGCGCTCATGTGGGCCGAGCAACGGCACATAGGCTTCGAGCGGCGTGCCGCGTTCCGGGAGAACGAGCAGCGCCGGCCCCTTGCCGTTCAGGCGCGTGACCTGCAGATAGCCGGCGTCGCGGCCGATATAGGGGTCGGTGAAGCTCGCCTGCGCATGGGCCTGATCGAGCGTCCGGTCGGTGATGATGTTGTCGAACACCATGGGCAGTCCGAGCACACCGATCTCCACCGGCGTCGCCGATACGTTGCGGAGCGTGAAACGCAGCGCGAGCTGACCGTGTTCGTCGACCCAGCGGCGCTCGACCGACAGCGGGCTGTCCGTACCCAGGCTGGCGGTGATGTCCGCCGCGGCGATCACGGTCTTGGCGGCGGGCAGGGCGCGGATCGGCCGCCGCGCCGCCGCCGAATCGAGGTCGCGCCACGCGCCGCCCGGTGCCCGCACGCGCAGGTGGATGTCGCCGACATGGTTGTAGCCGTCGCCCGCACGCTCCGCCTCGCGGCCGGTCGGCACGAAGCTGAACCCCGGTTCCGCGGCGGGCGACAGGCGTGCGAGCGTCTGCGTATCGCTGCGCAAGGCCAACCGAAACGGTCCGACCGTATAGTCGCGGGTCGCAATGGGCGCATATTGCGGCTTGGCGGGTTGCTGGGCGTCCGCTGCGACCAGGGCAGGCGCGGCGAGAAGAACCAGCGTTGGCGCGGCGAAGCGGATGGCTTTCATGCGTGTCCTCGGTTGACGGCGAAGCAGCCGCCGCTATCGTATACGATCTAAAGGAACGAGGATGCAACGCGATGTTCGCCAACCGACGTGAATTGATGGTGGGCACGGCGGCCATCGCCGCGCTGCCGGGGCGGGTGCTGGCGGCATCGGCCGGAACCGCTGCCGCCCATCCGCTTCCCCTGTCGGCGGTGCGCCTGCGGCCGTCGGACTATCAGCGGGCGGTGGAGGTCAACCGCACCTATCTCCTGCGGCTGCAGCCCGACCGGCTGCTGCATAATTTCCGCAAATATGCCGGGCTGGAGCCGAAGGGCGAGATCTACGGCGGCTGGGAGAGCGATACGATCGCCGGGCATACGCTCGGCCACTATCTGTCGGCGCTGGTGCTCACCTGGCAGCAGACCGGTGATGCCGAGATGCGGCGTCGCGCCGATTACATTGTGGGCGAACTCGCCGCCTGCCAGGCGAAGCGCGGCACCGGCTACGTCGGGGCGCTGGGCCGCAAGCGCAAGGACGGAACGATCGTCGACGGGGAGGAGATCTTTCCCGAAGTCATGAAGGGCGACATCCGCTCCGGCGGGTTCGACCTCAACGGCAGCTGGTCGCCACTCTATACGGTGCACAAATTGTTCGCCGGCCTGCTCGACGTCCATGCCGCCTGGGCCAATCCGCAGGCGCTGAGGGTCGCCGAGGGACTCGCCGGTTATTTCGAGCGCGTCTTCGCCCCGCTGACGCCGGAGCAGGTGCAGACGGTGCTGGGCTGCGAATATGGCGGCCTCAACGAAAGCTATGCCGAGCTATACGGCCGCACGCACGATCCGCGCTGGCTGAAGATGGCGAACACGCTGTACGACAATCGCGTGCTCGATCCGCTGGCACGCGGCGAGGACAAGCTCGCCAATTTCCATGCCAATACGCAGGTGCCCAAGCTGATCGGCCTCGCCCGCATCCACGAGGTGTCCGGCGGCGCGCCGGACAAGGCGAAGGCGGCGCGCTTCTTCTGGGAGGCGGTAACGCAGCATCACAGCTACGTCATCGGCGGCAACGCCGATCGCGAATATTTCAGCGAGCCGGACAGCATCGCACAGCACATCACCGAACAGACGTGCGAGCATTGCAACACCTACAACATGCTCAAGCTGACGCGGCACCTCTGGTCGTGGCAGCCGGACGGCGCATTGTTCGACTATTACGAGCGCGCGCACCTCAATCACGTGATGAGCGCGCAGGATCCGGCGACCGGCGGCTTCACCTATATGACGCCGCTTCTAAGCGGGGCGCCGCGTGACTATTCGACCACGGCGGATGATGCCTTCTGGTGCTGCGTCGGGTCGGGGATGGAAAGCCACGCCAAGCATGGCGAGAGCATCTTCGCGGAAGGCGACGACGGCACCTTCTACGTCAACCTCTACATTCCCGCCGATGCGCAATGGGCGCGGCGGCGTGCAGCGGTGACGCTCGACACGCGCTATCCGTTCGAGGGGACGTCGACCCTCACCTTCAACAAGGTGCGCAGCGGCCGCTTCCCGGTGGCGCTGCGCGTGCCCGGCTGGGCGACGGGCAAGGCGGTGGTGACCGTCAACGGCGCGCCGGTGCAGCCGGCGACGGCGCGCGGCTACGCCGTGGTGACACGCGCCTGGAAGGTGGGCGACCGCATCGCGATCACGCTGCCGCTCGACCTCCGGCTCGAATCGACACCGGGCGACGACAGCATGGTCGCCGTGCTGCGCGGACCGATGGTACTCGCCACCGATCTGGGCGCGGCGGACGCCAAATGGGACAAGGCCGATCCCGCCCTGGTCGGGGCCGACCTGATCGGCGGGTTCGCCGCGCGCGACGCGGCGGCCGGCCGCTATGCGACGCGTGGTGTGGTACGGCCGGGCGATCTCGACTTCGTGCCTTTCTACCGTCAGTATCGGCGGCAGAGCGCAGTCTATTTCAAGCGCTTCTCCGACAGCGCCTGGGCCGCGGAAGAGGCCGCCTATACCGCCGAACAGGCACGGCTGAAGGACATCGCCGCGCGCTCGGTCGACGTCATGCACCTCGGCGAAATGCAGCCGGAGCGCGACCACAAGCTGACCAGCGAACTGTCCTATCCGACGACCTATCGCGGGCGGCAGGGTCGCGACGCCCGCTCGGGCGGCTTCATCGAATTCGACATGAAGACGCGCCCGGGCCCCTTGCTGTTGCAGGCGACCTATTGGGGCAGCGAGCGAGGCCGCGACTTCGACATCCTGGTCGACAATGTGAAGGTCGCGACGCAGCGGCTCGACAACGATCGGCCAGGCAAGTTCTTCGACGTCGATTATCCGCTGCCGGAAGCGCTGACCCGCGGCAAGGCGAGCGTGCGCGTCCGGATCGTGCCGCATGACCGCAGCAGCGCCGGGCCGATCTTCGGCGTGCGGCTGTACACGGCGAAGGCGGCGGGCGCGTCGGGATCGGTGGCATGAGCGATGGCGTCCACCTGACGCTGGATGCCCTGCGCACCTTGGCGCGCACCAAGCTGGTCGCGGTCGGCCTGGCGCCGGATCACGCGGCGGCGGTGGCGGAGACGATGGTTGCCGGCGAGCGCGACGGCTGCGCCAGCCATGGCATCTACCGCTTGCTGGTCGCGGCCAACAGCGTTGCCAGGGGTGTGGTGATGCCCGATGCGGTGCCGGTGGTCAGCGAGCCGGCGCGAGCGCTGGTACGGGTGGACGGCGGTGGCGGCTTCGCTCAACTCGCCTTCGAGCGTGGGCGGCCGTTGCTGGTCGAGAAGGCGAAGGCGTTCGGTATCGCGGCGCTGGCGCTCAACCATGTCGTGCATTTCGCCGCCTTGTGGCCAGAGGTGGAGGCGCTGGCGGGCGAGGGGCTAGCGGCGCTGGCCTTCACGCCCAGCCACGCGTGGGTCGCGCCGGCGGGCGGTACCAAGCCGGTGTTCGGCACCAATCCCATCGCGTTCGGCTGGCCGCGGCCGGGCCGCGACCCGATCGTGTTCGACTTCGCCACCAGCGCGGTAGCACGCGGTGAGATCGAGTTGCACCGGCGGGCAGGCAAGCCGGTGCCCGACGACTGGGGCTATGACACGGACGGACATCCGACGACGGAGGCGGAGAAGGTGCTCGCCGGCGCGATGCGTACCTTCGGCGGGCACAAGGGATCGGCATTGGCGGCAATGGTCGAGCTGGTCGCGGGGCCGCTGATCGGCGACATGACCAGCGCGGACTCGATCGCGGCGGACGGCGGCCGCGGCGGTTCGCCGATCGGCGGCGAGCTGGTGATCGCGATCGACCCGGCCGGCTTCCTGGGCGATGCGGTGACCGAACATCTGGCGCGGGCGGAGGCGATGTTCGCGAGCATCGAGGAACAGGGCGCGCGCCTGCCGTCGAGCCGGCGCTATGCTGCCCGCGCGCGCAGCCTGGCGGAGGGGGTGACGATCCCGCAGGCCTTGTACGACGACATCATGAGGATCGGCGCATGAGCCTGATTTTGGCCGCCCTGTTGCTGGCGGCGCCGGCAGCGGTGCCCGGCAGCGCCGATGCCCGGCTGAAGGCGCTGTACACACAGGAATATGAGTGGCGGAAAACGATGCTCGCCGCCGGCGACGCCAATCCCGGCGGCGAGGCGCGCCACCTGCCCGATGTCGGCCCGGCGGCGCAGGCGGAGAAGCTGGCGCGCTGGACCCGCACCGCGGCGACGCTCGCCGCGATCCGGCCGGACGACCTGTCGCCGGCCGAGCGTACCAACTATCTCGTCTACAAGGGGCAGATGGACGCGCTGCTCGCCGAACAGCGCTTCCGCGATTATGAAAAGCCGCTCAATTCCGACACCAGCTTCTGGGGCGATGTCGCCGACGCCGCTCGCGGTGACTTCGTGCGCGAGCAGGACTTTCGCGACTTTCTAACGATGCTGCGCGACATGCCGCGCTATTTCGACCAGCAGATCGCCAACATGCGCGCCGGCTTGAAGCGCGGTTTCACGCCCGCGCAGGTGACGCTGAAGGGCCGCGATATCGGTGTCGCGCAGGTGGTCGAGGCGCGCAGCCCCGAAGAGTCGCTGTTCTACGCCCCCTTCCTGAAATTTCCCGCGACCATTCCGGCGGCGACGCAAAGCGCGCTGAAGGCGCAGGCGGCGGCCGCGATCCGCGAGGCGGTCGTGCCGGCGCACGCGCGGCTGCTCGCCTTCCTGCGTACCGAATACATCCCGGGCGCGCGCAAGACGCTCGCTGCCTACGACCTGCCCGACGGCCAAGCCTATTACCGGTCCAAGGTCGCCGAATTCACCACGCTCGACCAGTCGCCGGAGGACATCCACCGCACCGGCCTCGCCGAAATGGCGCGTATCCGTGCGCGGATGCAGGGAGTGATGACGCAAGTCGGATTCAAGGGTGACCTGCCCGCCTTCCTCGCCTTCCTGCGGAGCGATCCCCGCTTCTATGCCAAGACGCCGCAGGATCTGCTCGATCGCGCAGCCTGGATCGCCAAGACGTTCGACGGCAGGGCGAGCCAGTATTTCGGCCGGCTGCCGCGCGCCCGTTTCGCGATCCGGCCGGTGCCCGCCGACCTCGCTCCCTTTTACACCGGCGGACGCGGCGGGCCGGGCATCTATCTGGTCAACACCTACAATCTGCCTGCACGGCCGCTCTATTCGCTGCCCGCGCTGACGCTGCACGAAAGCGCGCCGGGTCATGCCTTCCAGATGCCGCTGGCGGCGGAGAACACCGACCTGCCGGCGTTCCGGCGCGACGGCTATCTGTCGGTCTATGGCGAGGGCTGGGCGCTCTATTGCGAGGCGCTGGGCGAGGAGATGGGGATGTACGACACGCCCTACGACCTGTTCGGCATGTTGAGCTATCAGGCTTGGCGCGCGTCGCGGCTGGTCGTCGATACCGGCATCCATGCCAAGGGCTGGAGCCGCGAACAGGCGCAGCGCTACCTGCACGACAACACCGCGCTGGCCGACCACGAGATCGAGACGGAGGTCGATCGCTACATCGCCTGGCCGGGTCAGGCGCTGAGCTATTACACCGGCGAGCTGGCGATCCAACGGGCGCGGGCCCGCGCCGCGGCGGCGGGGCGGCCCCCCAGAA
>JAEWJQ010000228.1 GCA_023386515.1 Pseudomonadota bacterium
GTCAATACGCCCGCGCCAGCAGCACCCGCTCGACCGCCGGTGCGCCGGTGAACACGCACGCCCCCTCGATCGCGCCCTGCCCGTGCGGCGCGTTGCGGAGCGTCAGCTTCAGCGTCTTCAGCCGCTCGACCACCGCGTCCAGCGCGGCACCCGTCGGTTTCGACCAGCGCACGTCCACCCAGCCCGGATTCTTCACGCCCTCTGCAAAATGCGCCTCGACCGCCGCCCAGTCGTCGACCGGCGTGATCGCCGCCTTCAACCGCGCCGTCGCTTCGTCATGCAGCCCGCGCTGGATCGCGACGAGCAGATCGGCGACCCCGCCGACGAAGTCGCCGCGCGCCTGCACCTGGCTGTCGAGCTTGCCGTCCTCGCGGTACAGCCGGTCGCGGCGGATCACCGACACGTTGCCGCCGGCCATGTCGCGGCCGCCGATCTCGATCACCACCGGCGCGCCCGTCTTGACCCAGCCCCAGCGCTTGGTCGCCGCCTTGGTCGCCTTGACGTCGACCAGCACGCGCAGCGGCTCGCCGAAGGCGCTCAGCTTGGCCAGTTCCGCCTGGATGTCGCGCGCATAATCGAGCAGCGCCGCGTCCTCCGGCTGGTCGCGCAGCATCGGCACGATCACCACCTGCCACGGCGCCAGCCGCGGCGGTACGCGCAGCCCGTCGTCGTCGCCATGGGTCATGATCAGCCCGCCGATCATCCGCGTCGACATGCCCCAACTGATCGTCTGCGCCGGTTCCAGCCCGCCTTCGGCGTTCTGGAAGCGGATGTTCTGCGCCTCGGCGAAATGCGTGCCGAGGAAATGGCTGGTGCCGGCCTGCAGCGCCTTGCCGTCCTGCATCATCGCCTCGATCGACCAGGTCTCGACCGCGCCGGGGAAACGCTCGTTCTCCGGCTTCTCGCCCGCGATCACCGGCATCGCCGCACAATCCTCGGCGAAGCTGCGGTAGAGTTCCAGCGCCTTCATCGTCTCGGCGCGCGCCTGTTCGGCGCTGGCATAGGCGGCATGGCCCTCCTGCCACAGGAATTCGGCGGTGCGCAGGAACATGCGCGTGCGCATCTCCCAACGCACGACATTGGCCCATTGGTTGATCTGCACCGGCAGGTCGCGCCACGATTGCACCCAGCGCGCAAAGGCGGCGCCGATCACAGTCTCCGACGTCGGCCGGACGATCAGCGGCTCCTCCAGCTTCGCCTCGGGATCGGGCATCAGCCCGCCCTTGCCGTCCGGCACCAGCCGATGGTGCGTGACCACCGCCATCTCCTTGGCGAAGCCCTCGACATGCTCCGCCTCCTTTTCGAAATAGGACAGCGGAATGAACAGCGGGAAATAAGTGTTGTCGTAGCCGAGGCCGCGGATGCGGTCGTCGAGCAGCCGCTGCATCCGCTCCCAGATGCCATAGCCCCAGGGCCGCATCACCATGCAGCCGCGCACCCCCGATTCCTCGGCCATGTCGGCCTCGGCGATGACGGACTGATACCAGGCGGCGAAGTCGGCGGCGCGGGTGACGGACAGGGCGTGCTTCATGCCGACCGCCTAGCCAAAGCCGCCCGACCCGTCACCCCCCTGCGGTGCGATCGCTGCCGGCCGACAGCGGGTGCGCGACGCGATAGTCGGCCGGCACGGGACGCGGTCGATGATCGAACTGGCCGATGACGAACAGGGCGGCCACGATCGCGACCGCCACGGCCCAGCCATAGCGATCGATCAGCGGAATCGGCGAGCGTCCGAGTTCGGCCTCGACCTCGGACGGGTCGAGCTCATGGCCGCGGCCGCAGATCTCGCAGCCCTGATGGTAGGTCTTGCTGACCGGCCAGCGGCACAACCACAGGATGTGCCACAGCCGATAGGACAGCCAGCGGACGAAGGTGCGATCCTTCTCGCACGTCGAGCAGTACAACACGCCGACCGATCCGAGCGCGATGACGACTGTCTTCGCCCCCCAGGTAATGAAGAACATCCTTTGCCTCGTCCGCTGTACCCCTCCTCCATCATAGGATGGAATGGGCGCGGCCGGTCGGGATCGCGGGCACGATCCGCGTGTGCTATATTGATAACACGGAAGAGGGGGGCATCATGGACGACGTCACGAGTCACTTGAGCCGGCGCATCGCGCGGCTCGAACGCCGCAACCGCTTCGTCGTCGCGATCGCCGCGATCAGCACGATCGCCGCGGTCGGCGCCGCCGTCGCCGGGCGGGCGACCGCCGCTCAGGCCGATGCCGGGATCCACGACGTCTTGCGCGTCCGCGCGCTCGATGTCGTCGACGCGCATGGCATCACCAGGGTGAAGATCGCGGCGCCGCTGCCGCATGCGATCGTCGCCGGACGTCAGCTTCGCAGCCGCGGCGGCCGTCCGGAGGACACGATGTCGGGCATGCTGCTGTTCGATGCGGAGGGGCAGGAGCGCAGCGGCTATGCCACCGTCGATCACGGCTATTCCAATGTGCTGCTGACGCTCGACGACAAGACGCGACAGCATGCGATGTTCATCGCCGAGCCGACCGGCGCGACCACCCTGCGCCTGTTCAACGGCGATACCCGCGACCGGCTCGACCTCGGCATGGACGAGGATGGACCCTCGCTGACGATGGTCCGGCACGGCGAGCAGATCTACCGGCTGCCGCCGCGGCCCTGATTCGCAGGGCCGGCGGAGCGGTCAGGCGCCGTTGATCTTCTGAACCGTGTTGTCGCTGTCGCCCTTGTCGGCGGCATGGTCGCTTGCGGCCTTCTTCGCGCCCGTCCGTGTGCCGCCGCCACGCCCGGTCCCCAGGCTGCCGCGCGCATGGTCGCCACCCTTTGCGGTCACCGCACCCGGATTCCCGCCAGCACCTTTCTGAGCCATCGCCGTCACTCCGTTGCAAGGATGGCATCAACCGGCCCGACCGTTCGGCGTTCCCAGCAATTACAGTGACTTAGATCAATCGTGCGGCGGCGATGGTCGCGCGCCGAGCCTTCGGTCGCGGCCGGTGCCCCCGCATCTCTGCGCGAACTTCGTCAACTTCGCCCGCCGTCGCGACTGGACGGCAGGCGCCGTCGCCGACCGATGGGCGGTCAGGTGCGCACGGCCTCGGCCAGCAGGCGCTTGCCGCGCAGGTACATCTCGATCCGCGTCGCGGTGAACAGGCCCAGTGCCAGCGCCATCAGCATGTCGGTCACCGCCATCGGGTCGAAGCCCATCGCCGCTCCCTCGACGCCCGCGACCTGCCGCGCGCCAGTGCGCACCGCGACCAATGCCAGCAGGAACAGCATCGCCGCCGGCGATCCCGTCTGGTTGAGGCTGTGCGTCTCGGGATCGACGGTCAGCCGCATCATCTTGCCGCGCTGCCAGCCCAGCGCCGCGCCCAGGCCGAGCGCGATCAGGCAGAACAGCCAGGCGAGACCATGCGGGGGCTTGGCGGAGAAGGTCGCGACCAGTGCCACGGCATAGAGCGCCGGCACGATCCACAGCCGCTCCAGCTTCAGCGGCTGCACCCGCCGCATCCGCCGCCAGCGCAGCGCCATCACCACCGCGATGATCACGGCGGTGACGGCGTAGCTGATCCATCCTTGCGTATCGTGTGTCTGCATGAGTCCCCACCCCTGTTACCGGGGTGGAGGCTAGCGTTACTCCGCGGCTTGCGCCAGCGGCCGTTCCTTCCACACCAGCACCGGCTTGCGCGCCGCCAGCGTCTCGTCCAGCCGGGCCCGCGGCGCGAAATGCGGCGCGGTCTTCAGGCTCTGGTCGCCCGCCTTGGCACGTTCCGCCACCGATCGCAGCGCGCCGACGAACTGATCGATCCCCGCCTTCGATTCGGTCTCCGTCGGCTCGACCAGCATCGCCCCGTGGACGACCAGCGGGAAGTACATGGTCATCGGGTGGAAGCCTTCGTCGATCAGCGCCTTGGCGATGTCGATCGTCGAGAATCCCTCGGCCAGGCCCGCATCGCTGAAGATCGCCTCGTGCATGCACGGGCCGCTGCCCGCGAACGGCGCGTCGAGCGTGTCCTCGAGGCTGCGCAGGATGTAATTGGCGTAGAGCACCGCATCCTCGGCAACCTGGCGCAGGCCGTCGGCACCGTGGCTGAGGATATAGGTCAGCGCGCGGGTGAACATGCCCATCTGACCGTGGAAGGCGGTCATCCGCCCGAACGTATCGGGATGATCGTCGCCCGCCGTTTCCTCCTCGACCAGCTGGATATGGCCGTCGGCATGGCGCGCGGTGAAGGGCAGCGGCCCGAACGGCGCCAGCGCCTTGGACAGCACCACGGGCCCAGACCCCGGCCCGCCGCCGCCATGCGGGGTGGAGAAGGTCTTGTGCAGGTTGATGTGCATCGCGTCGACGCCCAGGTCGCCCGGCCGCACCCGCCCAACGATCGCGTTGAAATTGGCGCCGTCGCAATAGACGTAGCCGCCCGCGGCATGGACCGCGTCGCTGATCTTCTTGAGGTCGCGCTCGAACAGGCCACAGGTGTTCGGATTGGTGATCATCACCGCCGCCACGTCGGGGCCAAGCCGCGCCTCCAGCGCCGCTAGGTCGACGCGGCCGTCTGCGGTGGCCGGAATGTCCTCGACCGTGAAGCCGGCGAAGGCAGCGGTAGCGGGGTTGGTGCCATGCGCGCTCTCCGGCACCAGCACCACCTTGCGATGCCCCTCGCCCCGCTTCTCCAGCGCCGCCTTGATGCACAGGATGCCGCATAGCTCGCCATGCGCGCCCGCCTTGGGGCTCATCGCGACGCCTTCCATCCCGGTCAGCTCGATCAGCCAGAAGGCGAGCTCGTTGATCACGCCCAGCGCACCCTGCACCGTGTCGACCGGCTGCAGCGGGTGGACGTCGGCAAATCCGGGCAGCCGCGCCATCTTCTCGTTGAGCCGCGGGTTGTGCTTCATCGTGCACGAGCCGAGCGGGAACAGGCCGAGGTCGATCGCGTAATTCTGGCGGCTGAGGCGGGTATAGTGGCGGATCGTCTCCGGCTCCGACAATCCGGGCAGGCCGATCGGCGCCTTGCGCGTCAGATCGCCGAGCCGCGATCCCGCCACGTCGCCGGCCGGGAAGTCGACGCCGGTCGTCTTGTCGTCGCCGATCTCGAAGATCAGCGCCTCTTCCAGCATCAGCGCGCGATTGCCGGTGAAGGTCGCCGGCGCCCCGCCGTCCTTCGCCTCGGGCGCGGTCGGCTTCCAGCCGCTCTGGTTGATCGTCATGCCAGCACCTCCTCAAGCGCCTTGGCCAGCGCCTCGATATCCTCGTCGGTTACCGTCTCGGTCACCGCGACCACCAGTCCATTGGCCAGGCTGGCCTCGCCCGGATAGAGCCGGCCGAGCGACACGCCGGCCAGCACGCCGCGGTCGGCGAGCGTCCGCACGATCGGCCGCGCCTCCTTGCCGAGGTCGAGCGTGAACTCGTTGAAGAAGGTGTCGTTGATCACCCGCACGCCGGGCACCTGCGCTAGCCGCTCCGCGGCGCGGCACGCCTGGGCATGGTTGATCCCCGCCAGCCGGCGCAATCCGGCCTCGCCGAGCAGCGTCATGTGGATGGAGAAGGCCAGCGCACACAGGCCCGAGTTGGTGCAGATGTTGCTGGTCGCCTTCTCGCGGCGGATATGCTGCTCGCGCGTCGACAGCGTCAGTACGAAGCCACGCTTGCCGTCGGCATCGACCGTCTCGCCGCACAAACGACCCGGCATCTGACGGACATATTTGTCCTTGCAGCCGAACAGGCCGACATAGGGACCGCCGAACTGCAGGCCGACGCCCAGTGACTGCCCCTCGCCGACGACGATGTCCGCGTCCATTTCGCCCGGCGCCTTGACCGCGCCCATCGCCACCGGCTCGGTCACGACCGCGATCAGCAGCGCCTTCGCCGCATGCGCCGCGTCGGCACTGCGCTGAAGGTCGGGTATGCGGCCCAGGATATCGGGATATTGCACGACGACGCAGGAGACGCTGTCGTCAATCTGGGAGAGGAAGTCCTCATTCGCCGTGACGTCCGGCTTCAGCGCCACGACCGCATCATTGGCCATGTGCGAGAGCGTGCGGACGACCTCGGTATAGTGCGGGTGCAGGCCGCCGGAGAGCACGGCCTTGCGGCGCCGGGTGACGCGATGCGCCATCAGCACGGCCTCGCCGGTGCCGGTGGAGCCGTCATACATCGAGGCGTTGGCGACCTCCATGCCGGTGAGCGCCGCGACCTGCGTCTGGAACTCGAAGAGATATTGCAGCGTGCCCTGCGCGATTTCCGGCTGGTAGGGCGTGTAGCTGGTCAGGAATTCCGAGCGCTGGATCAGGTGATCGACAGTCGCGGGAACATGGTGCTTGTAGGCCCCTGCGCCGCTGAAGAAGGGCACGGCGCCGGCGGTGGCGTTCTTGGCCGCCATGGCGGACAGGGCGCGCTCGACCTCCTGTTCGCCTGCGACGCGCGGCAGATCGACGGGGCCGTCGAGACG
>JAEWJQ010000285.1 GCA_023386515.1 Pseudomonadota bacterium
GATCGACTATCTGCAGGCGGCCGACATCTATGCGACGCCGTATCTGAATCCCGCTCAGATCACGAGTGGTACGCTGTCCTATGCAGTCGGCGTCGGCAAGGCGGTGATCTCCACCCCCTATGTTCATGCCACGGAGATCTTGGCCGACGGTCATGGCGTGCTCGTCGACTTCCGAGACGTCGCCGCCTTCGGTCGCGAGATCGAACGGCTGCTTGCCAGCGGTCGTGACCGCACCCGGCTGGCGCAACGCGCCTATGCGCGTGGCCGGACGATGATCTGGCCGCGCCTCGCCGAAGCGAGCCTAGCGCAGACGGAAGCGGCGGTGGCCGCCCACCCTAGGCGGCTGGCGCAGCAGCAGCCGAAGGTCAGGCCGCTCGTCCCCAATTTCGCCGCGGTGGAGCGAATGAGCGATGCCACGGGGATGCTGCAGCATTCCATCTACTCGGTGCCCGATCGGCGCCATGGCTATTGCATCGACGACAATGCCCGGGCGTTGATGCTGATGAGCGCGATCGAGGACATGGATCCGGTGATGCGCGACAAATGGACGACGATCTACGCATCGTTCATCCAATATGCATGGAATCCGGAGGAACGGCGCTTCCGCAACTTCATGAACTTCGACCGGACCTGGTGCGAGGACGTCGGCTCCGAGGATTCGAACGGCCGCACCGTCTGGGCGCTGGGCGTGACGGCGCGCGACGCCCACGATCCCAAGCACCGCGACTGGGCGAAGGCGATGTTCGACGCCACCGCCAGCCTGGCGCTCGACCTCGGGTCGCTGCGCGCGCAATCGTTCGCGATGCTGGGTGCGGCGGCGATGCTGGAGGCGTCACCGGGTCACGAGCTGGCGCGCACCATCCTGGAGCGCTTCCCCGACGATCAGCTCGCCCTGCTGGAGGAGACGCGTCGTCCGGAATGGGAGTGGTTCGAGATCGTCCTCGCCTATGACAACGCACGCCTCCCTCAGGGGCTGATCTGTGCCGGACAGGCGCTGGGCCGGCCGGAGCTGGTCGCGCGCGGGATCGAGACGCTGGAATGGATCGTCGCCAAGCAGACGTCGCCGGAAGGTCGCTTCCGCGCTGTCGGCACCGAAAGCTTCCATCGTCCTTATGCCGAACCGCTCCAGTTCGACCAGCAACCGCTGGAGGCGCAGGCGACGGTCGATGCCTGCGTGACGGCCTATGAGGCAACCGGTGATACCCGCTGGATCGCCGAGGCGGAGCGCGCCTACGCCTGGTATCTCGGCCAGAACGACCTCGACCTGCCGCTGGCGACCACGGCGGACGGAGGCTGTTTCGACGGGCTGATGCCGACCGGGCTCAACCGCAATCAGGGCGCTGAGTCGATTTTGGCCCTGCAACTGGCCAATTGCGCGATTTCTACCCTTTCAAAGAATGCCCAAGGCGTGGCAGGGACCGGGCGCGTCGTCGCGTGAGCTTCGCGTGACGGCAGCGTAAACGACCGACGAGGCTGCTACCCGCATGGATTTGTTCAACCACGACCTGCGGCTGCATGCCGACCCGTCGCGCGTTGTCGTGCGCCCCTTCCATATCGCCTGGGGCGGGAAGGGCGGTGCGCCCAACCGGACCGAGCGGCTGGTCGGCGAGGTGTTGAAGATGTCGCCGCAGCAGGCGCGCGACGAGCTGGAAGAGGTCCTCAAGGACTTCGAGGCGCGGCACTGGCAGACCCGGCGTGTGTTCATGACGCGCTACGACGAGATTGCCGAACTGCTCGGCCTCGACGGCAGCGAGATCGGTGACGAGAAGCGCCAGCTGATCGGCGCCTATTTCTGCCACGAATACAGCTATGCCGCCGCGGCGCTGATGAACCCCAGCGCGGTGCCGCATTTCGACCAGTCGGGCATGCCGGCGGGATCGATGCGCATCCTGATGTCGCTGCGTTCGGTCGGTGAAGGGCACATCAGCTCCGTCGCCTTTCGCGAGGGGATCATCACCGACGAGAACCAGCTGAAACTGGCGCCGGAGCCGCCCTTCGCGACCGCGGCGGATCTGGCGGGTGCGGTCGAGGACGAGATGCCGGAGGGTCCGGTCACCGTCTATCGCCACCGCGATTCGACGCTGTCGGGCACGGTGATCTTCCCGATCACCAGCGCCCAGTCAAAGGGACTGGAGGATCTGCGCATCGTCCACTTCCGGCACGATGACGGCGACTATGAGTGGATCGGCACCTACACCGCGTACAACGGCTCGGTGATCCAATCGGAATTGATGCGCACCCGCGACTTCCGCGCGTTCGACCTGGTGCCGATGAGCGGCCCGGCGGCGCGCAACAAGGGCATGGCGCTCTTCCCGCGCAAGGTCGGCGGCCAGTATATGATGATCGGCCGCCAGGATGGCGAGAATCTGTTCCTGCTCAAGTCCGACACGCTGGAGCATTGGGACGAGGGCGAGAAGATACTCACTCCCGTCTATCCATGGGAACTGGTGCAGATCGGCAATTGCGGACCGCCGATCGAGCTGGATGAGGGCTGGCTGCTGCTGACCCACGGCGTCGGTGCGATGCGCAAATATTCGATCGGCGCGGTGCTGCTCGACAAGGACGATCCGTCGAAGGTGATCGGCCGGACGGTAGAGCCGATCCTCGCGGCCAAGGATCAGGATCGCGAGGGCTATGTGCCCAACGTCGTCTACTCCTGCGGCGCGATCCGCCACGGCGACACGATCTTCCTGCCCTATGGCATTGCCGACAGCTCGGTCGGCTTCGCCTTCGTCAAGATCAAGGAGATGCTCGCCGCCATGGCGTGAATGCTCGCGGACGGCGGGAGGCTCCACGAAACCGTCATTGCGAGCATAGCGAAGCGATCCATGGCGTCTCGATCCGGCCCTGGATTGCTTCGGTCCGCTCGCAATGACGGATCAGCGCGAGGTCTGGGGACGAGCGACACGACGCCCCGTTCCGCGGAGAAGCCCGCCGTCAGCCCTTCGTCTCATCCTTCGATCGCTTCGGCCGGTCGCCCTTATGCACGCCCTCGACCTGCGACAGGCGCGTCAGCAGCAGCGGGATGTCGCCGGTGATATAGGTGTCGGTCGGCACGTCGACCCCGGCGCGCAGCGTTTCGCCGACCCGCGCGACCCGCTCGCGTTGCTCTTTCGACGCACTCACGTCCGATCCTCATCCACGCATACAGCAAACCCGATGATCGCCTGCCGGGGGGGGAGGCTGCGATCACCGGGTTCGCAGGGGATAACCGCCGTCCGGGCCGGGCGTTCCCGGCCCGATCAACGGCTGGTCGCAAAAATCCTAAGCGGCGGCCATGCGCCGGGTATAGCGGTACAGCGCCGCGATCAGCGCCAGGAACGCGATCGTCCCGCCGATCAGCGCGGGTGTCGCGAAGCCTGTGCCGACGATGGCGAGCGGCGCATCGGAATTGGTCAGGTAGACGATCACCGCGAAGGCGACACCCCACAGGCTTTCGCCGACGATCATGCCGGTCGCGGTCAGCACGCCCATCCGCTTCGCCCCCTCGACGTCGGGCCGGCCTTCCGCCCAGCGGTCGTAGAAGAAGCCGATGATCGCGCCGATCACCACCGGCAGCGTCACCGCCATCGGCAAATAGACGCCGAGGCCGATGCCGAGCGGCGGCAGCCGCAACTTGCCCATCCGGCCGAGCGCCTCGTCGAGGATGATGACACCCACGCCGACCAGGGCGCCGACGCCGATCATCGCCCAATTGAGGTCGCCGCCCAGCACGCCCTTGGCCAATGCGGAGATCAGCGCCGCCTGTGGTGCGGCCAGTGCATTGGGGCCGGCCCCCGGCGCACCCTGGAAGCCGAGCGTCGTCGCCAGCAGTTCGAGCACCGGCGGCACCACCAGGCTGCCGAAAATGACGCCGAAGATCAGCGCGACCTGTTGCTTCCACGGCGTCGCACCGACCAGCTGACCGGTCTTCAGGTCCTGCAGATTGTCGTTGGAGATGGTCGCCACGCCGAACACGATGCCGGTGACGATCAGCGCATAGGCGACCAGCGCCTGCGTCGTTTCCGGCGGCGTGCCGCGGCCGAACAGGCCGACCAGCATGAGCGAGGCGGCGAGCACGGAGAGGATGCCGATCCCCGATACCGGGCTGTTCGACGCGCCGATCAGGCCCGCCATATAGCCGCAGACCGCGGCGATCACGAGGCCGAGCACCAGCACGAAGACCAGTGCTCCTGCGATCAGGGCGAAGGCGGACGGAGCGAGCGGCCCGCCGGCGATCACCGACCACAGCAGCGCCGCGATCGGTATCAGCACCGCGACGCTGACGATGGCGACGATGCCGATCGGCAGGTCGCGTTCGCCGAGTTCGAGCACCGCGCCGCTACGCTTCGCCTGACTCGCGGCGATCGACGAACGGATGCCCGCGGCGACCGGGCCGATGATCTTGAGCAGCGTCCAGATCGCCGCGACGCCGATCACGCCGGCTCCCAGGAAGCGCACGTCCGTCCGGAACACGCCGCCGGCCCAGGCTTCCAGTCCGACGCCCGCCGCCGCCGGTGCGAGTGCGGTCAGATAGGGCAGCGCCACCCACCAGCCGATCACGACGCCGACCAGCATCGCCATGCCGACCGAGATGCCGACGAGGTGGCCGGCACCGATCAGGGCGAAGGACAGGCCACCCGAAATACCAGTCGCGCCCGCGCCGACGCGGAAGAAATGTGCCGCCTCGGCGACCACCAGCTTGGTCTGGGTCAGCACCGCGAAACCGGCGGACACCAAGGCGTTGACGACGATCAGCTTAAGGCCACGGGCGCTTTCCGCCTCACCGGCACGGCTGCCGGCGCCGACCATCAGCACCTCCGCCGCGGCGCGCCCTTCCGGATAAGGCAGGTCGGTATCGACGACCAGCGCGCGGCGCAGCGGCACGGAGAACATCACGCCGAGAATGCCGCCGGTCGCCGTGATCCCGGCGGTGAGCAAATAGGGAAAGCCGTTCCACCAGCCGATCATCACCAGACCGGGGAGCACGAAGATGATCGCCGCCAGCGTTCCCGCCGCCGACGCCACCGTCTGGACGATATTGTTTTCCAAGATCGTCGCACCGGGAAGATAGCGCAGGATTGCCATCGAGATCACCGCTGCGGGGATCGAGGTGGCGAAGGTCAGCCCGACCTTAAGGCCGAGATAGACGTTGGCCGCGGTGAACAGCAGGGTGATCAGACCACCGAGCAGGATGCCGCGGACGGTCAGTTCGGCGACAGGGGTCGATGGTGCGGCGCGAAGGTCGGTCATGGCCTGAGCGTGGCACAAAGCGTCGGGACCCGACAAGGGCGGTGGCGCTTTTGCCGGGTGCGGCGTTTGCGATGATCGCGATGCGGCTGTCGTCGATGCGGAGAAGCGAGGGGCTTGGAACGAGCGAGATCGTCCCGCGCCTCATCGTCGTCGCGCCTCTGTATCCTCGCCTGCGTGGGGATGACAGCAGCGGCAGAGGGCATCGTCCGCGACGGTCGACGATCTGCGTTTGATCTAACCAAGTACGCCCTCGCCATCCCCGTGCGGGCGGAGATCCAGACGCGCAGCCGTCGTCGGGAGCCAGACCATCAACGCTTCCGACCATCCCGCCGGCTGGCCATGACATTCCCCGCCAGATACGAGGGCTCATGCGTGCAGCCACGAAACAAGGTTGCGCCGGCTCGACATCCGGCATTGCGATCCGCTAGGCGCGCGCCATGACCACCAACCAACCGTTACGCGTCGCGCTCGCCGGCCTCGGCACCGTCGGCGGCGGCGTGATCCGCCTGCTCGACGCCAATCGCGATCTGATCGCCCGCCGTGCCGGTCGCCCGATCGAGGTCGTCGCCGTCTCGGCTCGCGACCGCGGCAAGGATCGCGGCGTCGACCTGTCGCGCTTCGCTTGGGTCGACGACACGACGGCGCTGTCCGGCCATGACGGTGCGGACGTGGTGGTTGAGCTGATCGGCGGTTCCGACGGGCCCGCACTGACGCTGGCGCGGCGGACGCTGGCGGCGGGCAAGGGCTTCGTCACCGCCAACAAGGCGATGCTCGCCCATCACGGTCTGGAACTCGCCCAGGCGGCGGAAGCGGCGGGCGTGCCGCTCAAGTTCGAGGCGGCGGTGGCCGGCGGCATCCCGGTGATCAAGGGGTTGCGCGAGGGCGCGGCGGCCAATGCGATCGACCGCGTCTACGGCATCCTCAACGGCACCTGCAATTTCATCCTGTCGAAGATGGAGGCGGAGGGCCGCGATTTCGGCGAAGTGCTCGCCGAGGCACAGGCGCTCGGCTATGCCGAGGCCGACCCGAGCTTCGACATCGACGGCGTCGACGCCGCGCACAAACTGTCGATCCTGGCCAGCATCGCCTTCGGCACGCGTCCTGCTTTCGGCGACGTCGCGGCGAGCGGCATCCGCCACGTCATCGCCGCCGACATCGCCGAGGCGGCAGCGCTGGGCTATAGGGTGCGGCTGGTCGGTGTCGCCGAGGCCGGACCCGCCGGCCTGTTCCAGCGCGTCCACCCGCATCTGGTGCCGCTCGACCATCCGCTGGCGCATGTCACCGGCTCGCTCAACGCGGTGGTGGCGGACGGCAATTTTGTCGGTCGATTGTTCTTCCAGGGCGCCGGCGCAGGTGACGGGCCGACGGCGAGCGCGGTCGTCGCCGATCTGATCGACATCGCCCGCGGCGAATATGGCCCACCTTATGCCATGCCCGCCGCCGCACTGGTCGCGGCAGACAAAGCGGACAGCGGTGAACGCCGCGGTCGGGCGTATCTGCGCTTCACGGTCGAGGATCGCGTCGGCGTGCTGGCAGAGATCGCCGCGGCGATGCGCGATGCGGGCGTGTCGATCGAAAGCCTGATCCAGCGCGGCCGCACCGCCGATGGCCATGTGCTGGTCGCGATCGTCACGCACGACGGGCCGGAACGCTGCGTCGCGCAGGCGCTGGAGAAACTGCGCGGTTCGCAGAGCCTCGCCGGTGCGCCGCTGTGGATGCACATTCTGGCGTGACCGTGCCGCTCGCCCGGCGGCTATTCGCGTCGCCGGTCGGCGTGCTGACGCTGGTCGCGGCGGACGAGGGGCTGGTGGCGGTGCTCTGGCCCGATCCTGCGGAGGCGCGGCGCGTGCCGCTGCCACCGGCGGTCGACGAACCCGATCACGCGCTGCTGCGTGCGACTGCGGCGCAACTGACCGACTATTTCGGCGGCACACGGCGTCATTTCGACCTGCCGCTGGCGGCACGCGGTACCGATTTCCAGCGCCGCGTCTGGGATGCGCTGACCACCATCCCGTTCGGCGAGACGCGCAGCTATGCCGCGATCGCGCGGGATATTGGCAGGCCGGAGGCGCTGCGCGCGGTGGGCGCAGCGAACGGTCGCAACCCGCTGTCGATCCTGGTCCCCTGCCACCGCGTCATCGGCAGCGGCGGCGCATTGACGGGTTTCGCCGGTGGCCTGTCGGTCAAACAGCAGCTGCTGGCGCATGAGCGCGGTCAGGCCGGTTTCGCCTTCTGACCCGCGGCGCCAATGCTCGTCATCGGGGCGGGCTCGGATCGCCGGCCCGCCGCCGCTTCAGAACCGTCAGGTCGATGCCCAACCGCTGCACCCGATAATAGAAGGTCTTGCGCGGGATGCCGAGGCGCGTGATCGCGGCACCGACCTCGCCGTCGGTCGCCGCCAGCGCCTCGATGATCGCCGCCCGTTCGAAGGCGTCGACCCGCGCCGGCAGCGGCAGCGGCGCCGCCGGTGCGGCCGTCTCGTTACCGAGCGGGTCCAGACCGAGCACCAGCCGGTCGGCGAAATGGGCGAGTTCGCGGACGTTGCCCGGCCAGTCGTGGTGGATCAGATGCGCCCGCGTCGCGTCGGTCAGCGCGGGCAACGGCGCGCGCAACCGCGCCGCCGCTTGCGCCGCCAGATGCGCGAACAGCAGCGGTA
>JAEWJQ010000323.1 GCA_023386515.1 Pseudomonadota bacterium
CGGCGCTTCCGATCTCGGCCCGGCAGAACTCGAAGCCACGGTCGAGGCACTGGGCCGCGAACATCATGGCCGCGTTACGGTGACGCGCGGCGACGCGCTGGCGACCGGCTATCCGATGATTCACGCCGTCGGCCAGGCCGCGGTCAAGGAGCGCGCCCCCCGGCTGATCGAGCTTGAATGGGGCGATGCCGGTCATCCGCGGGTGGCGATCGTCGGCAAGGGCGTGGTGTTCGATACCGGCGGGCTCGACCTCAAGCCGTCGGCCGGCATGCGGCTGATGAAGAAGGACATGGGCGGAGCCGCCCATGCGATCGCACTGGCCGGGCTGGTGATGGCGGCGCGGCTGCCGGTGCGGTTGCACCTGCTGATCCCGGCGGTCGAGAATGCGGTTGCAGGCAACGCCTTCCGCCCCGGCGACGTGCTGCGCAGCCGGGCCGGACTGACGGTGGAGAACACCAATACCGACGCGGAGGGCCGGTTGATCCTGGGCGACGCGCTGAGCCGCGCGGGCGAGGACAAGCCGGAACTGATCCTCGATTTCGCCACGCTGACCGGCGCCGCACGCGTCGCGCTCGGCCCCGACTTGCCGCCACTCTTTACCGACGATGCCGCGCTGGCGGGCGAACTCCTCACGGCCGGGGAAGCGCTCTATGACCCGTTGTGGCGTCTGCCGCTATGGGACGGCTATGACGAGATGCTGAAATCGGACATCGCCGATCTGGTCAACGCGCCCGACGGCGGCTTTGCCGGGGCGATCACTGCCGCGCTGTTTCTGCGCCGCTTCGTGCCCAAGGGCACCGCCTGGGCGCATATGGACGTCTTCGCCTGGCGCCCCAGTGGCAAGCCCGGCCGGCCGAAGGGTGGCGACGCTTATGGTCTGCGCGCCTGCTACCAGTTGCTCAAGAGCCGCTACGCCGCGCATTGAGTTCGTCGTCGCCGGGAATGTCCCACTCCTGGTCGCGCAGCACCGTCGACGGTACCGCCCGGCCATCGGCATCGCGCCAAGGGCGGTAGCGGAAGCGCGTCTCGACCGCGCGGCAGGTGATCGCGTCTATTTCCGCGCTGCCGCTGCTGCCGACGACGCGGCAGCCGGTGGCACGGCCATCGACCCCGACGCGGTACCGCATCCGCACGACGCCGTGGAAGCCCTGCTCCAGCGCCCAGGCGGGCACGTCCCGGCCCTTGACGTCGCCGCGGATCAACACCGGCGTCCGCTCCCAGCCGCTGCCGTCGCCATCTCCGTCGCCGCCGGCGCCATTGCCGTTGCCAATACCGCCCGCCCCCGTGCCGGGGCCAGGCCGGTCGGACGCACCCGAGGTCGCCTGCGCGCCGATACTGGGCAATGCCGCGACGACGATCGGCGGCGGCACGGTCGCGACGATCGGCACCGGCGCGGTCACTTCCGTCGCCTTGGAGCGCAGGTTGGGCGGCGACGCCTTGCCGCTCGGCCGATTGAACTTGCGCGGCGGCGGCACGATCCGCGGGGGTGGCGGCGGATCGGGCTGCACGGCGAAGGTCGCCAGCCCCTCCTGCACCACCGCCGGCAGAGAGGGCGCGCCCAGCCCGTGGAGCAAGGCGAAGCCGAGCGCGCCGACCACGATGGCGGTCAGCGCCGCCGCCCCGGCCCGCTCCCCAAGTCTCTGATCCCGAACAGCCATCGCGCCGAGATGATGACGCGATGCGGCTTTCGCAACGCTGACCGGCGCCTCAGACGGCGGCGGCGGCGCGGATGATCGGCACGAACTTCGCGGCGGTCAGGCTGGCGCCACCCACCAGCGCCCCGTCGACGTCGGGACAGGCGAGAATCGCGCCGGCATTGTCGCCGGTCACCGAACCGCCGTAGAGGATGCGGATCCCGTCGGCGGCGTCGCCGACCAGCATGCGCAGCTTGGCCCGTGCGATGGCGTGGATCGCCGCAATCTCGTCCAGCGTCGGGGTACGACCGGTGCCGATCGCCCAGCGCGGCTCATAGGCGAGCGTGAACCAGCTGCCGTCCGCATGATCGGGCACCGACTTCTCGATCTGCGCCTGCACCACGCGTTCGGCGCGATCGGCGTTGCGCTCAGCCTCCGTCTCGCCGCAGCAGGAGATGACCTGCAACCCCTGCCGCCGCGCCGCCGCCGCCTTGGCCCAGGCGTCGTGACTGGTCTCGCCCTGATCGGCGCGGCGTTCGGAATGACCGACGATCGTGAAGCGGGCGCCCGCCTCCTGCACCATCGCGGCAGAGACGCACCCGGTATGGGCGCCATTCTCCGCCTCGTGCACATCCTCGGCACCGATCGCGAGCCCCGGCACGCGCTGCGCCGCCGGCGCGATCAGGGTGAAGGGGACCGCGACCGCGACGTCGACCGCCGCCGCCTCGCCCGCAGCAGCGGCGATCGCGTCGAGCTCGCCGAGGCTCGCCAGCGACCCGTTCATCTTCCAATTGCCCGCCACCAGCTTGCGCCGCATCGTCATCGGATCCCCCTGTCTGTTCTGTCGCTATCGTTATGTCCGCCGGCGATGGCGCGCCGCGCGCTTGATGGCAAGCCATCGTCCCCCTAAAGCCGTTTCACTTCTGTCCAGGGACGATCGGCCACTTCATGCTCAGCTTCTTTCGCCGGATCATCAATTCCAAGGCCGGCGTCATCGTCACCTTCATCGTGCTCGGCATCATTGCGCTCGCCTTTGCGGCCGGCGATGTCACCGGGCTGCGCACGGGCGGCGGCGGGCTGACCGGCAATACCGTAGTCAAGGTCGGCGGCCAGAGCGTCACCACCGCCGATCTCGAAAGCCGGATGCAGAGCGAGTTGGAAGGGGTCCGCCAGCAGCAGCCGACGATCACCATGCCGTCCTTCCTGGCCCAGGGCGGGCTGGAGGGCGTGCTCGACCGGTTGGTCAACACGCTTGCGCTGGAAGAATTCGGCCACAAGCAGGGCATGGTCATCTCGAAGCGCGCGGTCGACGGCCAAATCGCCAGCATCCCCGGCCTGCGCGGGCCGAACGGCCAGTTCGATCCCGCCATCTACCAGCAACTGCTGTCGCAGCGCCGCCTGACCGATGCGCAGGTGCGGACCGACATCGCCCGCGACCTGATGTCGCAGCAGCTGATCCTGCCGACGCAGGGTGCCACCCAGCTTCCCCAGCAAGTCGCGCTGCAATATGCCTCGATCCTGCTGGAGAAGCGCGAGGGACAGATCGGCTTCATTCCCGCCGCCGCCATGGCGACCGGCGCCGCCCCGACCGATGCCGAGATCCAGGCGGCCTATCGTCGCAACATCGCGCGCTACACCGTGCCGGAACGACGCGTCGTCCGCTATGCCCGCGTCGACGCCGATACCGTCAAGAGCCGCAGCACGCCGAGCGATCAGGAGATCGCCCAGGCCTATGCGCAGCAGCGGCCCCGTTTCGCCGCGACCGAGAAGCGCGACGTGACGCAGGTCGTCGTCCTCGACCAGGCCGGCGCCAACACCCTTGCGGCCAAGGTGAAGGCCGGAACGCCGATCGCCGATGCCGCGCGCGCCGCCGGCCTCGAACCGCTGACGCAGACCGGCCTCACCAAGGAGGCCTATACCAGCGCGACCGGCACAGCCGCAGCCGCTGCGGTCTTCGGCGCCGCCAAGGGCACTATCGTAGGGCCCGTACGCGGCACGCTCGGCTGGATCGTCGCGCGCGTCGACAACGTCGTGCAGGTGCCCGGCAAGACGCTGGAG
>JAEWJQ010000349.1 GCA_023386515.1 Pseudomonadota bacterium
CCGCCGGGGTGACGCCGCGGACGGTCGAGGCGGTGTTCCCGACGCTGACGCTCAGCACCCGCACGATCGAGCTCGACCGCGCCCAGCCGGGCAATCCCGGCAGCACCGCGACGCCGCCCTTCGCGCCCTATCAGCGCAGCCATGTCGACGCCGCACGGATCGCGCGCGGCCGGGCGACCTATCAGGCGCAGCGCGGCCGCCTCGCCGCGGTCGAGCGGCAGACCGGCGTGCCGGAATCGATCATGGTCGCGATCTGGGGCCATGAGACCAATTACGGGGCCTATACCGGGAATTTCGATCTGCTGCGCAGCCTCGCCAGCCTTGCCTACGAGGGGCGCCGCCGCGACCTGTTCGCCGGGGAGTTCATTGCCGGGCTGAAGATGCTCGACCGTGGCGTGCCGCGCGCGCAACTGGTCGGCAGCTGGGCGGGGGCGACGGGCAATCCGCAATTCCTGCCCTCCGTCTATCTGCGCCTTGGCCGCGATGGCGACGGTGACGGCCGTGTCGATATCTGGAACAGCCCGGCGGACACGCTGGCCTCGATCGGCAATTATTTCGCCAACGCCGGCTGGCGCCCGGGCCAGCCCTGGGGGATCGCGGTGCGCGTTCCCGCCGGCTTCGACCGCAGCCAGTTGACCAACCGCCTCGTCTCGCCGCGCTGCCCGCGCGTGTTCGAACGGCATAGCGGCTGGAAGACGATGGCCGAATGGCGCGCGCTCGGTGTGCAGCCGCAGGGCAGGGGCTGGCCCGCCGATACCGTGCTGGCGACGCTGATCGAGCCGGACGGCCCGAACGCCACCGCTTATCTGCTAACCGGCAATTATCGCGTCATCCTCGACTATAATTGCTCCAACTTCTACGCGCTGTCGGTCGGCCTGCTCGCCGACGCCGTGGAGGGATGACGCCGCGCCGTCACCTCCCTATGCTGCCGCCTTTCTCCCTGCCTCGAAAGCCTTAGACGCCGACATGAACAAGCTGATCGCCGCCCCGCTGCTCGCCGCCCTGCTCGCCACGCCGACCATCGCCGCGGCGCCGCAGTTCCAGGGCACTGCGCCGATCGCCTATATGGAGGATCTGTCGTCGGGCGCGGTCCTCTACCAGCGCGATGCCGATCGCCGCATGCCGCCGGCGTCGATGGCGAAGATGATGACCGTCTATGTCGCCTTCGACCTGATCAAGAAGGGCGAGCTGAAGCTCGACCAGAATTTCCAGGTCCGGCCGGAGACGTGGCAGAAGTGGCACGGCCCGCAGGCCGGATCGACCATGTTCCTGTCGTCCGGGGAGAATGTCAGCGTCGAGAATCTGCTGAAGGGCATCGTCACCCTGTCGGGCAACGACGCCTGCGTCGTGCTGGCCGAGGGGATCAGCGGCACCGAGCAGAGCTTCACCGACCGGATGAACGACGCCGCCAAGCGCATCGGCCTGACCAACAGCCACTTCGGGACGTCGAACGGCTGGCCCGACGGCGGGGCGACCTATGTCACCGCGCGCGATCTCGCCCATCTCGCCGCGGCGACGATCAAGGACTTCCCGGACCTTTACAAGCGCTTCTACTCGCTGCCGAACTTCACCTGGGGCAAGACGCTGGGCGCGGGTGCGGACATCACCCAGGCGAACCGTGACCCGTTGCTCGGCCGCGTCGCCGGTGCCGACGGCCTGAAGACCGGCCATACCGAAGAGGCGGGCTATGGCTTCACCGGCTCGGCCGAGCAGAATGGCCGCCGCCTCGTCATGGTCGTCGCCGGCCTGACGACCTACAGCGGCCGCGCCGAGGAATCGGTGCGCTTCATGGATTGGGGCTTCCGCGCGTGGCAGGCCAAGCCGGTCGTCGCCGCCGGCCGTGAGGTCATCTCCGCGGAGGTGCAGATGGGTAGCAGCAGCAAGGTCGGCCTAGTCGCCCCCAAGCAGTTGACCGTGACGCTGCCGTCGGGCGCGGCGCCGCAGCTCAGTGCCAAGGTCGTCTACGAAGGTCCGATCCGGGCGCCGATCAAACAGGGTCAGCATATTGCCGACCTCGTCATCACCTCGCCCGACATGCCCGAGCAGCGGCTGCCGCTGGTCGCCGCGCAGGATGTCGGCGAGGCCGGCTTCTTCGGTCGCGCCTGGGCGGGGCTGACCTCGCTGTTCGGCTGACGCCGGTGACGGGGGGCGGGCCGCCGTTCGGCAATGCCGCGGCGCAGGCCGCCTTCCTCGCCGCCCTCCACGGCGGGTCCTTGCATCATGCCTGGCTGATCACCGGGCCGGAGGGCGTCGGCAAGGCGCGCTTCGCCGAGGCTGCCGCCTTGCGCATGCTGGCGGAGGCGAGCGGTCCGCGTCCGCTGCCGCCCGGTCTCGCCGTCCCCGCCGACCATCCGACGCGGGCGCTGGTCGAGGCCGGTTCGCACCCGGACCTGCGCATCCTGCGCCGTCTGCCCAAGGATGCGGACAAGCCCGATCAGGATCTCGCCCGCAGCATCACCATCGCGCAGGTGCGCAGCCTGCAGCCGATGTTCGCGACGACGCCGGCGATGGGGCCGCGCCGCGTCGTGATCATCGACGCGGTCGACGATCTCGAGCGGGGCGGCGCCAATGCGTTGCTCAAGAACCTCGAGGAACCGCCCGCCGGCACGATCTTCCTGCTGGTCAGCCACGCCCCTGGCCGGCTGCTGCCGACGATCCGCTCGCGCTGCCGCCTGCTCCGCTTCGCGCCGCTCGACGATGCGGAGATGGCGCGGGCGCTCGGCGCCTTGCTGCCCGAGGCTGACGCGGACGAGATCGCCACGCTGGTGCGCAGCGGGGAGGGGGCGCCCGGCCGTGCGGTCCGC
>JAEWJQ010000140.1 GCA_023386515.1 Pseudomonadota bacterium
GGCTGCGCATGGTGCGCGGCGCCGTGATCGGCGTCGCGCTGATGGCGGCGGCGCTCGCGTTCGTTTCCGATGCGGCGGTGCTGGCGCTGCCCGCCGGCTGGGGCGGCGTCGTCGGGCTCGGCATCCAGCATCTCGCCGAATGGGGTTTGAGCTTCATCGGCGCGCCCAATGCCGAGCGCTGGGCGGCGCGCGCGATCGGCCTCGCCGCCGGTGTCGCGGGCATCATCGTCTGGGCGAAGAGCCTCGAGATCGAGCTGGGCGAGCGGCGCTTCCGCCTGCGGCGCAGCCGATCGACCGACGACGGCGCCGACGGCCTGCCGTTCGACGCCTATGACGACGATGCGGAGGATGAGGAAGAGCCGCTCGACCTGAAGCGGCGGGCGGTGGAGCCGCGCGCGCTCGCCACCCCCGATCCGCGCCCCGCCCCGGTGATTGCCGACCGTACCGTCGCGCCGTCGCAGGCGCGGCCCAAGCCGCAACAGACGCAGCTCGCACTCGACCACAGCTACACGCTGCCGGGGCTCGACCTGCTCACCCCCTCCCCGCCGGCGCCCAAGGCGGCGGTCGACAAGGCGTCGCTGGAACGGAACGCCCGGCTGCTCGAAAACGTGCTCGACGATTTCAAGGTGCAGGGTGCGATCACCGAAGTGCGCCCCGGCCCGGTCGTGACGATGTACGAGCTGGAGCCGGCGCCGGGCATCAAGGCGAGCCGCGTCATCGCGCTGGCCGACGACATCGCGCGCAACATGTCGGCGGTGTCGGCGCGCGTCGCGGTGATCCCGGGGCGCAACGTCATCGGCATCGAACTGCCCAACCAGAAGCGCGAGATGGTCTCGCTTCACGAACTGGTCGGCAGCCAGACGTTCGAGGATCAGGCGGCGCAGCTGCCGATCATTCTCGGCAAGAACATCGCCGGCGATCCGGTCATCGCCGATCTCGCGCCGATGCCGCACCTGCTGGTCGCCGGTACCACCGGCTCGGGCAAGTCGGTCGGCCTCAACTGCATGATCATGTCGTTGCTCTACCGGCTGACGCCGGAACAGTGCCGGATGATCATGATCGACCCGAAGATGCTGGAGCTCAGCGTCTACGACGACATCCCTCACCTCCTGTCACCCGTCGTCACCGATCCCGCCAAGGCGGTGCGCGCGCTGAAATGGGCGGTGGAGACGATGGAGGATCGCTACCGCCAGATGTCGTCGGTCGGCGTGCGCAGCCTCGCCGGCTTCAACGACAAGGTGCGCGCCGCCAAGGCGAAGGGGCAGCGGCTCGGCCGGCGCGTGCAGACCGGCTACCACCCCGACACGGGCCAGCCGGTCTATGAGGAAGAGCAGCTCGACTACGAGCCGCTGCCGCAGATCGTCGTCATCGTCGACGAGCTCGCCGACCTGATGATGACCGCGGGCAAGGAGGTCGAGTTCCTCATCCAGCGCCTCGCGCAGAAGGCGCGCGCGGCGGGCATCCATCTGATCATGGCGACGCAGCGGCCGTCGGTCGACGTCATCACCGGCGTCATCAAGGCCAATCTGCCGACGCGGATCAGCTTCCACGTCACCAGCAAGATCGATTCGCGCACGATCCTCGGCGAACAGGGCGCGGAGCAGCTGCTCGGCCGCGGCGACATGCTCTACATGCCGGGCGGCAAGGGCATCGTCCGCGTCCATGGCCCGTTCGTCAGCGACGACGAGGTGCGCGGCGTCGCCGACCATTGGCGCGGCCAGGGCCAGCCCGATTACATCAGCTCGGTCACCGAGGAGCCGGAGGAGAGCTACACGCTGGAAGGCGCGCCGATCGGCGAGGATTCGGCGGAGGACCAGCAGTATCGCCAGGCGATCCAGCTAGTCTGCGAATCGCAGAAGGCGTCGACCAGCTGGCTGCAGCGACAGCTGCGCATCGGCTACAATTCCGCCGCGCGGCTGATCGAGCGGATGGAGAAGGACGGCATCGTCGGCCGTCCCGACCATGTCGGCCGTCGCGAAGTGCTGCGCGACGCGGAAGGCCACGCGATCTGAGGGTCGGTGCAGGGGGAGCCATCGCCCCCTTCGCCGGTTAAGCGGCTATTCAACGCTTTTCCGGCACCAGGACCCACATGATCCGACATGCATTCGCTCTCGCCGCCGCGCTGGCGGCGCCCGTCGCCGTCCACGCGCAGGCAACCGGCGACCTCGCCGCGGTGCAGCGCCACCTTCAGGCGGTGACCACGATGACCGCCGACTTCAGTCAGACCGACCGCAACGGCCGGGTGCTGACCGGCACCTTCACGCTGAAGCGGCCGGGCAAGCTGCGCTTCCAATATCAGAAGGGCGTGCCGCTGCTGATCGTCGCCGATGGTGGGGCGCTGACCTTCATCGACTATTCGGTGCGCCAGGTGCAGCGCTACCCGATCCGCAACACGCCGCTCGGCATCCTGCTCGACCCGAGCCGCGACATCACCAAGATGGCCAAGCTGTCGGCGACGTCGAATGCGCAGGTCATCTCGGTCGAGGCGAGCGATCCCAAGCATCCGGAGATCGGCCGGATCACCCTGATCTTCATGCGCGATCCCGCCGGCCCGGCCGGACTGATGCTGCAAGGCTGGGTGATGGTCGACAGTCAGAACAACCGCACGACGATTCGCCTGACGAATCAGAAGTTTGGTGTGCCGGTGAGCGACGGAACGTTCCGCTGGAACGACCCGCGGAAGACCGGTGGGCGAAGCTGAACGAAATATCCGGTTCCATTCATGCAAGCGACAGGTTTGCAGCCCTAAACAGACACCCGCGGATGTGGGGCGTTCGGGATTTTTCCCCCTGTTGCCCGGACGGTACCGACCACTTCCCGCCCTGCGTGACGAACGCTGTGTCGGCCCTCGCTCCATGCCCCCGGAGCGGGGGCCTTTCGCGTTCGTGGTGCGCGCCATCATGGCGCAAGCCGCGAACGCGCGGCCGGCGGGCTCTGCCCGTCCGACGTCACGGGCTTTGCTCGTGACGCGTCCGAAGCGGGACGTGGGCGCTGCGGCCATAGTGACGATCGTGGAAACGCCCCGCCACCTTGCCCCCCCTTCCCCCGCCGCCTAGATGCGGCGGCGTGAAGATCGCCTCCTGGAACATCAACTCGGTCCGCTTCCGCTCCGCCATCGTCGAGCAGTTCCTGACCGAAGCGGCCCCCGACGTCCTCTGCCTGCAGGAGACCAAGGTCGTCGACGCCGACTTCCCGCACGATCTGTTCGACCAGCTCGGCTACGTCCACCGCGTCATCCATGGCCAGCGGATGCACCATGGCGTCGCGATCGTCAGCCGCGTGCCGATCGAGGCGGACGACCGGTTCGACTGGCAGGCCAATCAGGAGGCACGGCACGTCGGTATCCGGTTGCCGGGCGGCGTCCGCCTCGAGAACGTCTACGTCCCCGCCGGCGGCGACGAGCCGGACCGTGAGGTCAATCCGAAGTTCGGGCAGAAGCTCGATTTCCTGGCGCGGATGACCGAATGGTCGCGCAGCCTCGCCTGCCCGACGATCCTGACCGGCGATTTCAACATCGCGCCGCTGCCCAGCGACGTCTGGAACCACAAGGCGCTGCTCAAGACGGTCAGCCATACGCCGATTGAGGTCGCGGCGCTCGACGGCTTGCAGGCATCGAACGATTGGGTCGATCTCGGCCGGCATTTCTATCCGGCGCCGGCGCGGCTGCACACCTGGTGGAGTTATCGCTCGCCCGACTGGACCAAAAACGATCGCGGCCGCCGCCTCGACCATATGTGGGCGACCGGCGACGTCGCACGCCAGGCGATCGCGCACACCGTATTCGAGGATTGCCGCAGCTGGTTGAAGCCGTCGGACCATGTGCCGATCATGACCGAGTTTGCTTTTTGAGCGACGTGCATCCCCACGACGCGCAGCGCGCGATCGATCCGCGTGCTGCGGCGCGTGCGGTCGACGCATTGCGGCGGGGATGGCCGATCGCAATCGATGGGCTGACACTGCTCGCGGTCGAGACGGCGGATGCCGACCGGCTTGCAGCGTTCGATCCGGCGGGCGGGGCAGGGGTGCTGATTTCGTCCGGCCGGGCGGTGACGCTGAAGCTCGCCAACCAGCTCGCGGCCGCCGATCCCGATGCGCCGGTGCTGATCGAACCCACGCCCTGGCTCGATTTCGCCGCCGCGACCGCGCTGGCCGATCCGAGCCTTGATCTGGCGACCCCGCTCAAGGGACCGTGGCGGACGGTGACATTGGACCGGCCGGTCGCCGCTGCGGCGGCGCTGCGGCTGGCGCGGATCGCCGGGTTGCTGCCGGCCTTCTTCGTCGGCGGTCGCGATCCGGAGGTGACGATCACCCCCGCCGATATCGACGCGCATGAAGATGCCCGCCGCCTGACGCTGGCGACGCGGGCGCGGCTGCCGGTCGAGGGCGCGGAGGATGCCGAGATCGCCGCCTTCCGTTCGCCGGAAAGTGCCGACGAGCATGTCGCGCTGCTGATCGGCCAACCCGACGGACAGCCGCCGCTGGTGCGGCTGCACAGCGAATGCCTGACCGGCGACGTGCTCGGCAGCCTGAAGTGCGATTGCGGGCCGCAGCTTCACGCCGCGATCCGCGCCATCCAGGCGAGCGGCTGGGGCATCCTGCTCTATCTGCGTCAGGAGGGGCGGGGGATCGGGCTGGTCAACAAGCTGCGTGCCTATGCGCTGCAGGACCAGGGATTCGACACGGTCGACGCCAATACCCGGCTGGGCTTTGCGGTCGATGCGCGCGATTTCGGCGTGGCGGCGCGGATGCTGCAATTGCTCGGTCAACGATCGGTGCGGCTGCTGACCAACAATCCGGCCAAGGTAGCGGGGCTGCAGGCAGCGGGGATGACGGTAGTCGAGCGCGTGCCGCACAGCCTGCCGCCCAATCCGCATAACGAACGCTATCTGGCGACGAAGCGCGACCGCACCGGGCACCAGCTCTGATCCCGCTCCTGCTGACGGGAGCGTTGAGGGAGGAGAGTCGCTACCGGATCTCCAGCAGCTACCGCGGCGCAACGGATCAGTCGGCGAAGGCGTCCGGATCGATCAGCCCGGTCAGCCGCCGGGCCGCGCGGCGGGCGAACGACAGGGTACAGCGTTTGCGGACATGCGCAGGCAGGGGATGGGTGTGCGCCTCGCGCACGATCGCCGCATCGTAGCGGTCGGCGACGATCACCCCGGTGCGTTCCGGCAGGAAGGCGACGCCGTCGAGCGGTGCGAGGTCGAAACCGGCCGGCACTGCCCAGTAATAGCGGTCGCAATGCGCCAAATAGTCGGGCCATTTGCCGTCGCCGAGCAGATCGGCCCGCGACACCTTGATCTCGACGATGACCAACTGGCCACGCGCGTCGAGCGCCATCAGGTCGGCGCGGCGGCCGCCGTCGAGCGGTACTTCGGAGATAGCGGCGAGGTCGTGGCGCAGCAGCATCCGCGTCACGCCGCGCGCGACGTCGGCGGCGCAGATCGCGGGATCACCGCCGTCCAAACACGAAGCCGGGGCCATGTCGAGCATGACCCCGGCTTAGAACATTTCACGAACGGGGCAAGCCCCGGATCGCGAAATCAGCGATAGAAGACGTGGTTGCCGATCGATGCGATGCGGACGACGTTGCCGCCCGGGCGGCGGTTCGGCGTGTTGAAGTACAGCGCCTGCGGGGCCGGGCTGTCCCAGGCCGCGTCGAGCGCGATCTTGGCGACGGCAAGGGCGGTGCGATAGGTGGCGCGGCTCTCGTCGATCGACGGGATGGCGCCGCCGCGGACGAAGGAAAACTGGCCGCGCTGCTTGACGACACCGCAGACGTCAGAGGGGAAGCGACCCGACTTCGACCGGTTGATGATGACGTTGGCGACGGCGAGCTGGCCGGCGAGCGGTTCGCCCTTGGCCTCGAAATAAACGGCGCCGGCCAGGCAGCGCTGCGCATCGGAGACCTCGCCCGCGTCCTGTGCGGCGACGGCCTGGGCCAGCGTGTCGAATTCGTCCTGGTCGTCCTGATCGTCCTGCTGCGGCAGCGGCTGCACGACGGCGGTCTGCGCGCTGGGAGCGGGAACGATAACGGGGGGGAGGGTGTTGGAGTCAGACGGAGTCGCCGTCTGGGTGGCCGTCACGACCTTGCGATCGAGGTCGGAGGCGCGGCCGGGCGAACTGGTGCTGATCAGCCCGGCGAGAGAGAAAGTCATCGCCGCGATGGTGGCGGCGCGCTGAAGGACGGTCATTCAACTGATCAATATGCGGTGAGATCACGGACCCGACGCGTCCTTCCCGAAGGAACTGGCATCGTCCGGGCTTCCCCCCGACTGCGTCACCGATCCGTATCGCACACGGACGCGGCACAACGCGCTTGCAACATGCGCGAGCCGTTGCGTCACACGACTGTCACCGTCAATCGTTCAGGATCGTTTCAGCGGCGAACCGTTCGGCTTGCGCGATATCCAGTTCGATCACCCACAGATCGGGGTCGCGTTCGCGCCGCCGCCGCCAATAGTCGTCGATAGGTCCGGATGGAGTCGAATCTATCAGCGTCACTGACCCGTTCAGGTCGCGCGCGCGCTCCAGCAATCGCGATGCGCCGTCCCGGTCGACCAGCGCGATCAACAGCCCGCCGTCCTGCGCCTCGCCCCGCGCCCGCACCACCGCCAGCCCGCCCGCATCGTTGACCCGGCGCAGCAGCGCCC
>JAEWJQ010000189.1 GCA_023386515.1 Pseudomonadota bacterium
GCTGAGCACCGCGACGCTGGATCAAGCCGGGCGCCGATGCGTATAGGCGGGGTCTATGCTGCCCCCCGCCGACCACCCCGCCATTCCGCCGCGCAAGGTCGGCGTGCTGCTGATCAACCTCGGCACGCCCGACGGCCCCGACGCCAAATCGGTGAAGCGCTATCTGGCGGAGTTCCTGTCGGATTCGCGGGTGGTGGAGATCCCGCAGCTGCTCTGGCAACCGATCCTGCGCGGCGCCATCCTGACCACCCGGCCGAAAAAGAGCGCCCATGCTTATGGCCTGGTCTGGCGTGAGGACGGCTCGCCCCTCGCCGCCATCACCCGCGCCCAGGCGGCGGGGCTGGCCGGAGCGTTCGGGCCGAACGTCGTCGTCGACTGGGCGATGCGCTATGGCAATCCGGCGATCGCCGACCGGCTCGCCGCGCTCAAGGCGCAGGGCTGCGAGCGCATCCTGCTCGCCCCGCTCTATCCGCAATATTGCGCCGCGACGACCGCCACCGCCAACGACAAGGCCTTCGCCGCGCTCGCCGCGATGCGCTGGCAACCGGCGATCCGGACGCTGCCGCCCTATCATGACGACCCCGCCTATATCGACGCGCTCAAGGCGTCGGTCGAGGCGCAGATCGCCGCCCTCGACTTCACGCCCGACGCACTGCTGGTCAGCTTTCACGGCATGCCGCAGCGGACGCTGGACCTCGGTGATCCCTATCATTGCCACTGCCAGAAGACCGGCCGGCTGCTCGGCGCAGCGCTGGGGCGCGAGGTGATCGTCGCCTTCCAGTCGCGCTTCGGCCGCGCCAAATGGCTCGGGCCGGCGACCGACGAGACGCTGTCGGCGCTGCCGGGCAAGGGCGTGAAGCGGGTCGCGGTGGTCGCGCCGGGCTTCTCCGCCGATTGCATCGAGACGCTGGAGGAACTGGCGATCCGCGGTCGCGAGAGCTTCGAGGCGGCGGGCGGTGAGCGCTTCGCCTATCTGCCCTGCCTCAACGACAGCGCGGTCGGTCTGGCGATGCTGCAGGCGCTGCTCGCCCGCGAACTGATGGGCTGGGCGTAAAGGACGCAGCGGACATCGAAAGTTACGCGCGCCGCCATTGCCGTTTGGCCACGGCGGCCGTAGCGTCAGGATAGCACCGATACGGGAGAGGTTCTGATGGCACGGGTGGCGATCGTCACGGGTGGAACGCGCGGGATCGGCGAGGCGATCAGCCTCGCGCTCAGGGACGCCGGCGCGACCGTCGTCGCGAATTATGCGGGCAACGAGGAGCGCGCCAAGGCCTTTACCGATCGCACCGGCATCGCCGCCTATCGCTGGGACGTCGCCGACTATGACGCCTGCCAGGACGGCTGCGCGCGCGTCGCCGCAGAGGTCGGCCCGGTCGATATCGTCGTCAACAATGCCGGCATCACCCGCGACGGCACGATCCTGAAGATGGACTATCAGGCGTGGAAAGAGGTGATCGACACCAACCTCGGCGGCTGCTTCAACATGGCCAAGGCGGTGTTCGCCGGCATGCGCGAGCGCAAATGGGGGCGGATCGTCAACATCGGCTCGATCAACGGCCAGGCCGGCCAATACGGACAGGTCAATTACGCGGCCGCCAAATCCGGCATCCACGGCTTCACCAAGGCGCTGGCGCAGGAGGGCGCGCGGTTCGGCGTGACGGTCAACGCGATCGCGCCGGGCTACATCGACACCGACATGGTCGCCGCGGTGCCGGGGGACGTGCTGGAAAAGATCGTCGCGCGCATTCCGGTCGGGCGGCTCGGCCAGGCCAGCGAGATCGCGCGCGGCGTCGCCTTCCTCTGCTCGGAAGAGGCAGGCTTCGTCACCGGCTCGACGCTCAGCATCAACGGCGGCCAGCACATGTACTGACGGCGACACCGCCGTCACACAAAGGGGCCGGCTCTCGCGAGCCGACCCCCGCCCCCGTTACGCTACGCGGGAGGCTCTGACTGCCGGTTCAGCGGCAGTATCCGGGACGATCCGAGCGCTCGACCGCGCGGCCGGCGAGGGCACCGGCACCGGCGCCGAGCACCGTGCCGAGCGTCCGGTCACCGCGTGTATCGATCGTGCGGCCGAGCAGACCGCCGGCGATCGCGCCGACGATGGTGCCGGTCGTACCGCTGTTGCAGCGACGGTCGCCCCGATCGCGATAATAGCCGCGGTCGCCGCGATAGACGCGGTCCTGATAATAGCCGCGGTTGTCGCCATAGCCGCGATCGTAATAACGGTCGCCGTAATAGCGCTGCGCGGCAGCGGGGGCGGCGGGAACGATCGCGCCGGCGGTCATGGTCAGCGCGGCAGCGGCGAGGCTCAGGGTCTTCAGCATGGGTCTTCTCCCGTGTTCGTTTCGACTTCGGCGGCGGGTCGGGCCAAGGCGCCATTCCGTCGTCGATGATGCGCTTTTGCCCGATTCGCATTGAGCCGACCCTGAATGCGTGCGTTATCGCGCGTTCAGGCTTTCGTCGCGCTCCCGGCTCCCTATGACGCTGGCCTATGAGGGCCGCGGTACGCATCCTGTTCGTGATCCTGGCGGTGTCGCTGGTTGTGCCCGGCTGGACCGGCGAGCCGCGGCTGGCCCTGCTCGGCGACCATCCGCAGATGATCGCGACCCGGATCGCGCTCGACCCG
>JAEWJQ010000225.1 GCA_023386515.1 Pseudomonadota bacterium
GACCGAGCCGGCGCGCGCGTGGCTCGGCCGGGTCGGCTACGATCCCGTCTATGGTGCGCGGCCGCTGAAGCGGGCGGTGCAGCGCCATCTGCAGGACCCGCTCGCCGAGGCGATCCTGCGCGGCGAGGTCAAGGACGGGTCGACGGTGCACGTCGACGAGGGCGAGGGGAAGCTGACGCTTCAGGTCGACTGAGCAAAAAAAGAGGAGCGGTCTCGCGACCGCTCCTCCCCTCGTCCGAAGACGATGGCGTTTAGAAGTTCACGCCGAACTGGAAACGCACGTAGCGCGGCGACTGGTAGGTCAGCGGCAGACCGTAGTTCGGCGACGGCGCGCCGGCTGTGGTCGTACCGACTTCCTGAAGATCGAACACCGCCTTGTCGTTCAGCAGGTTGAACACCGACAGACGCAGCGTGCCATCGAACGCGTCGGTCGGGATCTTGACCGCAACGTCGAGGTTCACCGTGGTCTGCCAATCGTTCTCCAGGCGCGAACCACGCGGAGTCAGCTGGCCGGTGATGCCATTGACATTGGTGTTCACGTTGTAGGGGCCCTGGTTCAGCACATTCCCCTGGGTGTCGACCACGCAGTAGAAACCTGCCGCGCCATAGGCACCCGCCGAGCCGCCATCGATGCGGTTCGGGACGCGACCGATACAACCGTATTTGCGCGGCGACGTCGCCTGAACGTTGAGGCCGACGTTGATCAGATCGCTGATCTGATAGCTGCCGTACAGCTTGATGTTGTGGCGGTTGTGCGTCGGCAGATAGCCATAGGCACCGTTG
The DNA here is from genome assembly GCA_023386515.1 of Pseudomonadota bacterium. Next base: position 784 of record JAEWJQ010000225.1, read on the forward strand.
ACCAGCGCCGGATAGTCGAAGTTGGTCGTCAGGCCCGAGTCGGTCTGACCATTGTCCGAACGGACGCCGCCTTCGATGTTACCGACGTTCGACGACAGGGTGTAGTTCGCCGACAGGCTCCACACGCCATCGAATTCACGATCGAAGGTGAAGGTCATCGCCTTGTACTTGCGCACCGCCTTGGGCAGACCGAGGTCGGCAGCGGTGAGCGTGACCTGACGCCCGTCGAGGGCGCTGCCATCCAGCACCACGGTCACGTCGCTGCCCGGGTTGAGCAGCGCGTACTGATGGGCACCGCTGAACGTCGCAAGGCAGGAGGCGAGCACCGCACCCGTCTGCGTACGGCGGCAATAACCCTGAACGCCGGCGTCGATATAGGCGTCTTCCAGGGACACGCGCAGGTCACGTTGCGTGTAGAAGGCACCGAACTTGATGCGCGAACCGAGGCGCTGCTCGAAACCGACCTGCCACTCGTCCGTCGACTGCGCCTTCAGATTGGAGCTGACGAGCGAATTGAAGGGCGGCGACGTGCCGTCGCTGTTGACCGTGCAGTTGGCGACATTGCCCGGGGTCGGCTCGATCGCCGCCGCAGGACAGGTCGTGGCGGCCTGGCCACCGATCGCGATCGGATTGCCATAGATCGGCGTGCTGTCCGAATTGACCCCGTTCAGCACGTAATACTGGGTGTAATCCAGTTCCGGACCAGCAAGACGGACGTTGGTGTTGGTCGCCACCGGCAGGAAGTACCGGTTGAACGAGCCATAGACCTTCGTGCGGCCGTCACCGACCGGATCGAAGCTGGCGCTGAGGCGCGGTGCCCAGTTGTTGCCCGAGTTGAAGAACGTTTCACCATCCGCGTTCTTGTTGGTGAAGCGGTCGTTGCGCACGCCGGCGGTGATGTTGAGGCGGTTGCTCAGCAGGATCCAGTTATCCTGCAGGTAATAGGCCTCGCCCTTGGTGGTGAAGAGGCCACCGTTGCGGAAGAAGCGACGCGAAACATATTGCGTGTTCGGCGTGAGCACGACGCCGTCGCCGTTGGGGCCCGAGTTGGCATAGGTCAGCTGATAGTTGCCATTGGCCAGCGTCTGCGAATTGTCACGCAGGTTCTCGCGATCGTAGCCGCCGCGGATGTGGTGGCTGCCGAGCAGCTTGAAGTACAGATCGGCGTCCGCACGATAGAATTCGCGACGCGCTTCCTCGAAGGTCGAATTTGCGGTCGGATTGCCGATCGACACCGAACCACCGCTGCGCTGATCGACGATCGAATTGAAATTCGGCGTCGACGACGTCGAATCGGCACCCTGATAGGCGCGACCGTAGGCAGCGGACAGCGTCAGCCAGTCGGTGAACGTGCCGGTGTAGCGGCCAACCCAATTCTCACCGCCGCCGCGCGCGACGGACGAAGATGCGTACCGCCCCCACTGATTGGTGTTCGGGTTGTAGCGGCCGCCGCTCGCAAGCGAGTAGGTCGCATTGCCGTAGGTATCGGTGCGGGTCGTGCTCTCGGTATTGAAGTAGGTGAACTCCAACCGCTGTCCGTCGACGATGACCGCGTCGACCTTACCGCCGTAGAACGGGCTGTTGGTGGTGCTGGCCGAGAAGCCGGTACCCGCCAGCGCGAGCCCCGCCGTCGCCGGCCCAGGATAGGCCGCGCAGAGCGCCGGATAGGTGGTGCAGCCATTGGCACCCGTCGCAGCGGCGGTTACCGTACCGGTGCCGCCGACGCCCGACGTCACGTTACGGCTGTTGTAGATGCCGTAGAAGAACAGGTGGTCCTTGATGATCGGACCGGACAGCTGGGCGATGAATTCCTTGCGCTCGCTGTAACGCGAATCGTTGTCCGTCGCGTAGGTGTTCGGCGACTTGGCGCGCAGGTCGTCCGGCTCCCAGTTGAAGGTGATGCCGCCGTGGAAATCGTTCGAGCCCGACTTGGTCGTCGCGTTGACGAAACCGCCGGTGAAGCGACCGAATTCGGCCGGGATACCGCCCGTCTTGACTTCGACCGACTGGTAGAAATCGAACGGCACCGTGTTCGCGCCGATGCCGGTCGTGAAGTTGGTGATGTTCAGGCCGTTGATGTAGTACGTGTTTTCCGACACCGACGAACCGGCGATCGACGGCACGTTACCGAAGGCCGGATCGCCCGTCTGCGTGCCCGGCGCCAGCAGGATGACCGAGGTGATGTCGCGTGCGACAGGCACGCGGGTCGCGAGCTCACCGAGGTTGATGACGGCGCCGGTCGTGTTGCGGTTGAAGTCGACGACCTGCACGCGTCCGGCGCGCACGACGATGTCGCCGTTGCCTTCGCTGGAACCGGTGGGTGCCAGCGTGAACTGGTTGGCCGCGCCGGCCTGCGAGAGCGCCACCGCATTGTCGGTCAGCGTGTCGAAGCCCGACGCTTCGATCGTGAAGGTGTAGTTACCCTGCGGCAGCGAAGGAACGCGGAACGTACCGTCCGAGCCCGTCGTGACCGTGCGGCTAAAACCCTGGTCGTTCGAGGTGACGGTGACCGATGCGCCGGCGATCGGCTGGCCATTGGTACCCTGGATGCGGCCGGTCGCATTGACCTGGCTATAGTCCTGCGCCGCGGCCGGAGCGACCGCCGCGATCGCGCCAATGCCGGCGCCCATCAACGCAAGCGCGTGGAACGCGCTTCCGCCGCGCAGCGCCCGCCGCGCGATATTCAAAGAGTTGATCATGTGTTTCCCTCGCTTGGCTTGAAGGGATTGATCGACCCGCTGCTACGGTGTCGCCTTCAAGCTGTGCCAAGCCCCCTTGCAACCGCTCGCGCAGCCACCGAGAACCATGGCGGAGAGAAAAGCAGACCCGACGGACGCCTGTAAAGCTTTGACCTCTCGCAATATGAAGCTTTGATGAATGATGTGTCAGAAAAGCCACAGAGCGGCAGAAGCGGGCCGGTTTGCGACGCAATGTTGCTTATTTGCTGAGCAGACGCAGCAAAAATGCTGCGTCTGCGTGCAGGCGTTACCGCGTCGGCATCGGTCCGGCGACCAGCATCGGGTCGAGGCGCGCGTCCATCCAGCGCAAGCCCCAATGCAGGTGCGGCCCCGTCGCGCGTCCCGTCGCGCCGACCGCGCCGATCACCTGGCCCTGCCGCACGGCGTCGCCGACGCGCACGTCGATCCGCGACAGATGCAGGAAGGCGCTGGACAGGCCCATGCCATGGTCGACCATCAGCAGATGCCCCTCCAGCGTGAACGGCGTGTCGGCGGCGAGCACCACCACTCCGTCCGCCGGCGCCCGAACCGGCGTGCCGGTCGGCAGCGCGACGTCGGTGCCGCCATGGTAGCTGCCCGGCTCGCCGCGATAGACACGCTGCGCCCCGAACAGGCCGGAGATGCGCCCGGTCGCCGGCCAGAGGAAGCGTTGGCGCCAGCCTTGCGCATCGGTGCGACGATGCCGCGCGGCGTCGATCTGCGCGAGTTCGGGCGGGCGCAATTGCGCAAAGACGGGATCGGGGGCGGGGAAGCGCGGCAGCGTATCCAGCCGCTCGATCCGCCACGCGCGCGGCGCGACGGCGATATGCTGGCTGACGCTGTGACCATCGGCGAAGGTCGCGGTCAGCGTCGCATCGGGACCGGCATCGCGATCGAAGCCGATCAGGCCGTCACGCCCGTCGAGCGGCACCGCGACGCCGTCCAGGGTGATTGCCGTCGTGCCGGCCGGCGCGGTGATATGGATCAGGCCGCCCTGGCTCGCGGTACCGCTCCAGCGGAACACCGTATCTGCCGTCTGGCCGCCGACCGGTTCTGCCTGCTGCGCCAGCGTCGGCGCGCCAGCCAGCGCCAGCAATGCCGCGGCGGCCCACCGCCTCATTGCGGGCGCAAGGCCTCGCTCGCCTGGTCAGCGCCGGCATACGCCTCCTGCCGCGCCACGCTCCAATAGCGCAGCAGGTCGAGTGGGATTCGCGCGCCGGTCACCGCGCAGGTGACATGGTCGCCGGGGCTGAGCACGCGGAATCCGTTGGCCATATAATGCAGCCGCGCAGGCCGGTCGGAGTTGGAAACGAGCATGCTAGGTCCTGTCAGAGCAACGTCGGCTGATCGGGCTTGGCGGGAACATAGGGGCGCGCCCGCTTTGCCTCAACCTTGCCGGTCGGCACCGGCGTTCCGTCGACCGCGACGTCGAGCGGTGCGTCGCGGAAACGCAGCGTCAGCGCCCCCGCCTCGCGCGCCGCGGCGGCGCTGATCAGCGTATCCCCGGTCCGCGTCGTCACCCGTGCATAGCCGCGGTCGAGCACCGCATCGGGATTGAGCGACGCCACCAGCCGCCAGGTCGCCGCCAGCCGATCGCGCTGCCGCTCCCATTGCCGTTGCAGCAGCGCCGGGCGTACCGCGCCCCCCGCCCGATCAAGCTGACTGCGGGCGCTGGCGACGCGCCGCTCCAGGCCGCGAT
>JAEWJQ010000250.1 GCA_023386515.1 Pseudomonadota bacterium
GCGGTGATCGGCGGCGGCAATACCGCGGTCGAGGAGGCGCTGTACCTGACCAACCATTCGCCCGACGTGACGCTGATCCATCGCCGCGACAGCCTGCGTGCCGAGCGCATCCTGCAGGAGCGGTTGCACGCGCATCCCGGCATCAAAGTGCTGTGGAACAAGGAAGTGCGCGAGTTCGTCGACGGCGGCGGCAATGCCGGCCTCGTCGCACTCGAGGTGGAAGACACGGTGACCGGCGAACGTTCGCGGCTCGACGTCGATGGCGGCTTCGTCGCGATCGGCCACCATCCCGCGACCGAGCTGTTCCGCGGCCATCTCGCGCTCGACGACGACGGCTATATCGCGGTCGAGACCGGATCGACCCGCACCAGCGTGCCCGGCGTTTTCGCCTGCGGCGACGTCGCGGACAAGGTCTATCGCCAGGCGGTTACCGCCGCCGGCACCGGCTGCATGGCGGCGCTCGACGCCGAACGCTTCTTGGCGGCGGCGGAGTTCGCCGAAATGGCCGAAGCGGCGGAGTAAGGGCGCGGGCAGGAGGGCGTCGGCGGACAGGGCACGTGCAGCGCCGCCTACGGTCCGGCGCCGACCTGACCCTGTCGCCGGTCGGAACGGCAGGCCGGCGCGCGCTTAGCGCATGACCCGCAGCACCGCGGCCAGCAACGCCGCCTGATCGCCGTCACGGGCGAAGCTGTGCGATGCCGTCGCCACCATCTCCGCCGCCACCGCCGGTGCGGCGGCGTGAAACGCAATCGCCGTCGCATCGCCCTCGGCCAGCAGTACGCGTGCATCGCCGCCCCAATCACCGATCGCGGAGATCACGCGGCGCGCCAGACCCGCCTCCGTGGACGGCGCAGCAATCTTACGTAAGCCGTTGATCGCTTTGCGAATATTGATCCCGCCCGACACCAGCCGCCACCATGTTGCCGGGTCGCGCAGCCGCGCCGCGTAACGCGCCCGGATCGCCGCCTGCGGTGGCAGGCCATCGTCGGCGTCCTCGACGACCCAGGGATTGGCGAGCAATACGCGATCGATCCCCGCCGCCCTGCCGAATAGCGCCAGCGTCGTCGCACCGTCGCAATTGCCGAAGCCGACCAGCGTTTCGATCTGCGGCTGTGCCGACCGGAAGGCGGTGGCCGCAGCGATCAGATCGTCCTCAGCCGACAGAAAGCCGTCGTTGACGCCGCCCGAATCGCCGACGCCGCGCCGATCGTAGCGGAATACGGGATGCCCCGCCGTGGCGACGGCTGCCGCCAGTTGCGCCATGCCGCGATGCGCCCCGACGCGGATCTCGTTGCCACCGGACACGATCAGCAGCCCGGTCGTCCCCGGCGCCCCATCCAGCGTGGCGAACAGCGTCTCGCCCGCGCACGCAAAGGGGATCACGCTTCGCATGCGGTCATCCAGGTGGCGATGTCGTCGGCCAGCAGCGTCGCTAGGGCGACGTCGTCGCCTGGCTCGCTGCGTCGCCAGGGCGGCGGCGCCGCCACCACCCTGTCGGCGGCGCGGGCGTCACCGGACAGCCGCACCACGCGGTACGGCCGATCCCGTATTGTGTCGAGCTGGACGTGGATCAACGAGGCCAGCAATTCCACCGGCACGCGATGGCCAGCGATCTCCACCGGTGCATCACCGGCGCTCATCGCCTCCTGCGATCCGCGATGTCCGGCCGCCAGCCACAGCCGATGCCATTCGCGCAGCAACTCGGTGCCGGTCTGCGGCGTCAGATGCCAGCGGCCGGTGTGTCGCGCGCTGGAGTCGAGCAGCGCGCCGCTGCGGATGCCGATGCCATAGGTGCGCCGTTCCTCGGCAAGACAGCGTTCCGAGAGCGCCGCCAGCGCATCGTCCAACATGTGATGGGGTGCGAGCGGGGCGAGGCTTTCCCCCTGACCCGGCACATCGGGCAGCAGGCCGCCGATGCCATGGTCCGCCAGCCGCTGCAGCATCCGCACCGCCAGCCGGCGCGTCCGGTTCGCCTCGTCCAGTAAGGGCAGCGTCAGGATCGCGACCGGGCCATGATCGGGGCCGAAGCGCAGCATCGCCTCGCGCCCGCCGGACCAGGCGTAGCTATCGATACGGGGCGGCGTGCCGCTCAGACCAGCGCCTTGCCCGCGGCAAAGCGGACCAGCGCACCGAACGTCTCAAGCATGTCGCCGTCGACCTCATCGTCCTCGATCAGGATGTCGAGCCGGTCCTCGATCTCCGTCAGCACGCCGGCCACCGCCATCGAATCGAGTTCCGGCAGCGCGCCGAACAGCGGCGTATCCGCCTCGAACCCCTCGACCCGCTCGCGCGACAGGCCGAGCACGTCGGCCAGCACGCTGCGTACCGTCGTCTCGACCTGGCTATAGCCTTCTGGAAGCACGCGTTCCGCCCCGATCCGTTGCAATCGCGCACTCGGTAGAGGCTGGGGGTGAATTCGGCAACGGGGAGGCGCTATGGAGCGGTCATGGTGCCGCTCGATCCCATTCCGCTTCCCATCGACCATCTGCTGCGCGGCGCACCGGATGCGCCCGCGCTGCTCGAGCGGGAGCGCAACTGGACCTATGCCGGATGCGAGGCGGCGGTCGCCGCGATCGCCGGCTGGCTGGGCGGGCAGGGGCTCGCGCCGGGTGCACGCATCGCGACCTGGTTGCCCAAGACCGTGCTGGCCTGCCTGATGCCGCTTGCCGTGGCGCGGGCCGGGCTGGTCCACGTGCCGATCAATCCGGCGCTGCGCCGTGCGCAGGTCGCGCACATACTTGACGACAGCGGTGCGACGCTGCTCGTCACCCAGCCGGCGCGCACCGCGACGCTGGAGGCCGGCGACCTGCCGTCCGGCTGTCGGACGGTCGCGGATGGGGAGGTCCCGACGACCGGGCCCGGACCCGGTCGTTCCGACGCGGACCCTGCCGGCCTCGCCGCGATCCTCTACACCTCCGGCTCGACCGGGCGGCCGAAAGGGGTGATGCTCAGCCACGCCAACCTCTGGCTCGGCGCCATCGCGGTGGCGCATTATCTCCGCCTGACACCGGCCGACCGGGTGCTCGGCGTGCTGCCGCTGTCGTTCGACTATGGCCAGAATCAATTGTTCTCCACCTGGGCGGCGGGGGCGGCGGTGGCGCCACTCGACTATCTCGCGCCGCGCGACGTGGTGAAGGCGGTCGCCCGCGTCGGCGCGACCACGCTCGCCGGCGTCCCGCCCTTGTGGGTGCAGCTGCTGGAGGTCGACTGGCCGGCGGAGACGACGTTGCGCCGGCTGACCAATTCGGGCGGCGCGCTGACCGAGCGGCTGGTGCGCGGCCTGCGCGCGCGTCTGCCACAGGCCGATCTCTACGCCATGTACGGCCTGACCGAGGCGTTCCGCTCGACCTATCTCGACCCGGCGCTGGTCGACGACTATCCCGAGTCGATCGGCCGCGCGATCCCCTTCGCTGACGTGCTGGTGGTACGCCCCGACGGCCTCCGCGCGGCGAAGGATGAGCCCGGCGAGCTGGTCCATGCCGGGCCGCTGGTGGCGCAGGGCTATTGGCA
>JAEWJQ010000282.1 GCA_023386515.1 Pseudomonadota bacterium
CCCCTCCGGGGCTCGACCTGCATGGCCAGGATCTGCGTGCCGTCGATCTGAGCAAGCTCGACCTCCGCGGCGCCAACCTCAGCGGGGCCGATCTCACCGGCAAGGATCTGACGGGGGTCGATCTCAGCGGGGCGACGCTGACCGGCGCGATCTTCGACGGCGCCACGTTCAGCCACGCCAACCTCCACGGCGTCAGCGCCGCGGGTGCGAGCTTCGCCAAGGCGACCTTCGACGAGAGGATCTCGACAAATCCGATTTCACCGCGGCGAAGTTCGCCGGCGCAACCTTTGGCAGCAACTTCCAGCTCGCGCCCACCGCAGTCCAGAGTTGGGATCCGTGCTATATCATCAAAAATGTCAATCTGACCAAGGCCGACTTCACCGGGGCGGAGTTCAAGCATTACACCGACATCAATGACTCCACCAGCGACGGGGCAGTTTTCAAGGGAGTGCGCGTAACAGATACGGAGCCCGGCGGGCGTATGCTCAATTTCCTGGAAGGAACCGCAAAGGGTGCGAACTTCGAGGGATTCGGAGGCGGTGTGTATCTTGCCGGCGTGGATGCCACCGACGCCGACTTCAGCAACATCAATGGCGGAATGGTAGGCTTTGGCTTATCCAAAGTGGACGGAGCAACCCTTCACAATAGTGACACGAAACTGTGGCTGCAGAACACTGATCTAAGGAATGTCGATTTTTCGACGAAGAACAAGATTTTTAAAAATTCTCTCATATGCGACTGCGACATCAGTGGCATGGATTTTTCCGGATACGACTTTTCCAACACTCAATTTATGAGTACCACGCCAGTGGTGAAGGACTTCTATGGCGACAAACCGTGGATGAAGTCATCCGATCTGGTTGCCGGAACCAACTTCCATTGAGCCAAGTTCGACAACGCCTTCTTCTACAACATGCAGATGGGCAAGGCGTTGATCGACATCAGAGATCTTCGCGGCGCCTCGGTAGCGGGCGGGCTCAATAACGTCGTCCATATCGACAATGATCATTACGATCTGGGGACGCTGTTTCCCGACTTCTGGGCTCAGATGAAGGCATTGCTCGAAGAAAACGGCATCACGCCATATTGGGAGAACTAAGATGACCCATATGCAGGGTGTAGCGGGATAAGACCGCTACACCCGCTACACCCGCTACACCCGCTACACCCGCTCCACCGCATTGACTGCGTCTGCGGCGCGCAGTGCCGCGATCAGGCGCATCAGCTGGTGGACGTCATGGACCTCGACGTCGATGACGTTGGTGTGGAACATCGTGTCGCGGGTATCCAATCGCAGCGCGATGATGTTCGCCTTGTGCGCGCCGATGATCGTCGAGACGATGCCGAGCGCGCCGGGCTCGTTCCTCACCTGCACGCTGATCCGCGCCACCGCGCCGTCGGACTGGTCGCCCCAGTCGACGTCGACCCAGTCGGTCTCGTCCGCGCCGCGCTCGGCCAGTTCGGCGAGCACCGGGCAGTCGATCGCATGCACTTCGATCCCCGCGTCCGGGCGGCGCAGGCCGACGATGCGGTCGCCCGGCACCGGATGACAGCATTCCGCCAGGTCGAAGGCAACGCCCGGGGTCAGCCCCTTGATCGAAATGGCGGTCGACTGCGGCGCCAGCCGCGCCGCGTCGGTGCCGGCCGAACCCGGCATCAGCGCCTCCATCACCTGCACGTCCGACAAGTGGCGGCGCGCGATCGCCATCATCAGCGCCGGCTCGTCGGGCAGCTTGAGCCGTGCCACCGCATGGTCGAGCGCGTCGGGCGACAGCGCGGCGGGCAGGCGACGGACGATATCCTCGTACAAGGTGCGGCCCAATGCGATCTGCTCGGCCCGCTCGGTATGGCGCAGATGCCGGCGGATCGCGGCCAGTGCCTTGCCGGTGATCGCGAAGTTGAGCCAGCCGGGCTGCGGCACCTGCCCCTTGGAACGCAGCACCTGCACCTGGTCGCCGTTCTCGATGACGGTCGACAGCGGCACGACGCGGCCGTTGATCTTGGCGCCGACCGCCTGGTCGCCGAGATCGGTGTGCACCGCATAGGCGAAATCGATCGGCGTCGCGCCCTTCGGCAACTGGATCAGCTCGCCCTTCGGCGTGAAGGCGAAGATGCGATCCTGGTACATCGCCATGCGGGTATGTTCGAGCAGCTCTTCGGGGCTGCCGGCGGTGTCGAGGATCTCGACCAGATCGGCGATCCAGCTGTGCTGGCTGTCGGCGCGGACCTTCTTTTCCTTGTACGCCCAGTGCGCGGCGAGGCCGAATTCGGCTTCCGCATGCATCTCCGGCGTGCGGATCTGGATCTCGATGCGGGCATTGTCGGCGTGGATCACGCTGGTGTGCAGCGAGCGATAGCCGTTGCGCTTGGGTGTCGAGATATAGTCCTTGAACCGCCCCGGCACCATCGGCCAGCGGCGGTGGATGATGCCCAGCGCGCGATAGCAATCCTCGACCGTCGGCACGATCGCGCGGAACGCCATGATGTCGCTCAACTGCTCGAAGCTGATGTGGCGCTCGCTCATCTTGCGCCAGATCGAATAGGGATGCTTCTCGCGCCCGGTCACCTCCGCCTCGACACCGGCGCGGGCGAGCAGCAGCTTGAGGCCCGAACCGATCTTGGCGATCCGGTCGCCGCCGCCCGCCTTCAGCTGCTCCAGCCGCTTGGTGATCGATTCATACGCTTCCGGTTCGAGCTGTTCGAAGGCGAGCGTCTGCATCTCCTTCATGAACTCGTACATGCCGACCCGCTCGGCGAGCGGCGCGTAGATGTCCATCGTCTCCTTCGCGATCCGCCGCCGCTTCTCGGGCTTGGGGATATGATGGAGCGTGCGCATGTTGTGCAGCCGGTCGGCGAGCTTGACCAGCAGCACGCGGATGTCGTCCGACATCGCCAGCAGGAACTTGCGCAGATTTTCGGCGGCGCGCTCGTTCTCGGTCTGCGCCTCGATCTTCGACAGCTTGGTGACGCCGTCGACCAGCCGGGCGACATTGGGGCCGAAGACGCGCTCGATCTCTTCCGAGGTGGCGACCGTATCCTCGACCGTGTCGTGCAGGATCGCGGTGGCGATCGTCTCGTCGTCGAGCCGAAGGTCGGTCAGGATGCCCGCCACCTCGATCGGGTGGCTGAAATAGGGATCGCCGCTGGCGCGCTTCTGGCTGCCATGGGCGTGCATCGAGAAGACGTAGGCGCGGTTGAGCAGCGCCTCGTTGGCATCGGGGTCGTAATCGAGCACCCGGTCGACCAGTTCATATTGCCGCAGCACAGCATGTACATGGGGCGGGCCGCCACGGCTTGGCAATGGTTTGTTGCCGATCAGCGTGATCGTTTTTGCCGCTCGCGCGCGTTTGCGGTACGGCGGGACCATGGAACACCTGCGCGAGACGCTGAAGGAATGCAGCCTACCCGCGGCGCTGGAGGCGATGGGCGAGCGCTGGGCGTTCCTGATCCTACGCGCCGCGTTCAACGGCCTGCACCATTTCGAGGAATTCCAGTCGGAGTTGGGCATCGCGCGCAACATCCTCGCCAATCGGCTGGCGCGGCTGGTCGACCATGGCATCCTGCAGCGCGCGGCGATGGCGGCGGACCGGCGCAAGATCCGCTATTCGCTGACCGAGAAGGGCTATGCCCTGCTACCGACGATGGTCGCGCTGCGCCAATGGGGCGAGCGCTGGGAGACGTGCCAGCCGGCCTTCCCGGTCCTGGTCGACGCGCGCGACCGCCGGCCGGTGGCGCCGGTGACGGTGCACGCCCACGATGGCCGCCCGCGCGGCCGCGGCGAGATGAGCTGGGCGCGGCCGGAAGAGGTGGCGGACTGACGCCGAAAGCGTTTCCCCGCGCGGGCCGTCGGGGACAGGCAACGGCGGCGGTCGTCGACTAGGGCGGGCGACGCGTCTTCCTGTTCCTCGAAACGGACGATTTCGCCCGCGATCACCGCGCCTTCACCGAACGGGGCGTGCGGTTCGTCGAGCCGCCCCAGCACGACCCTATGGCATCGTTGCGGTGTTCAAGGATCTCTACGGCAACCGCTGGGACCTGATCGAGCCGGCTGGCGCGCCGCGCGGCACCGCCCGCCCGGCGTGACCAGGCGCGACGGCGAGGGCGGCGATCGCCGCCCAACCATCGAAGCCATTACGGCGCAGCCGCAGCCAGCGTCGCCCATCCATGCCGCCGAGCGCGATCTGCTCTACCGGTAGACGGCGTGCGATCGGCAAGGCACGGCGCACCCCCAGCGCGGCGGCGCCGGGATGCGATCGCGTCGCGAACAGCGGCGACACGAACAGCAGTGT
>JAEWJQ010000315.1 GCA_023386515.1 Pseudomonadota bacterium
TTTAACCCCCCCGCGCTCCGCCCCCCGGCCGCCAACGGTTTCGGCCGCGTGGTGGTCGGCCGCGGCGGCCTGCTGTCAACGCCAGCGGCGAGCAACATGATCCGCATCCGACGGGCGCTGGGCGGTCTGGTGCTGTCGGCCAGCCACAATCCGGGCGGCCCGACCGAGGATTTCGGGATCAAGTACAATATCGCCAACGGCGGTCCGGCGCCCGAAGCGGTGACCGAGGCGATCTTCGCGCGGACCAGGATCATCGACCGCTGGCTGACCATCGATGCGGCCGACTTCGACCTCGATACGCTGGGCGAGAGCCAAGTCGGCGCCATGACGGTCGAAGTGGTCGATCCCGTCGCGGACTATGCCGCATTGATGGAGCGCTTGTTCGACTTCGCCGCGATCCGCGGCGCCGGGCTGACCATGGCGTTCGACGCGATGAGCGCGGTGACCGGACCCTATGCGACGGAGATCCTGGAGCGGCGGCTGGGTTTCGCCCCGGGCACGGTGCGCAACGGCATCCCCTTGGAGGATTTCGGCGGCCATCACCCCGACCCCAATCTCGTTCATGCCAAGGACCTGCACGATCTGATGATGTCCGCCGACGCGCCCGATTTCGGCGCCGCGTCGGACGGCGACGGCGACCGCAACCTCATCATCGGCCGAAACCGCTTCGTGACGCCGTCGGACAGTCTGGCGATGCTCGCCGCCAACGCGCATTGCGCACCCGGCTATGCCGGCGGGCTGAAGGGTATCGCCCGCTCGATGCCGACCAGCGCCGCGGCCGATCGGGTCGCCGAGCGGCTCGGCATTCCGGCCTTCGAGACGCCGACCGGGTGGAAGTTCTTCGGCAATCTGCTCGATGCCGGCATGGCGACGATCTGCGGCGAGGAAAGCGCAGGCACGGGCAGCGACCATGTCCGCGAGAAGGACGGGCTGTGGGCGGTGCTGCTCTGGCTCAACATCCTCGCTGTCACCGGCAAGTCGGTCGACCAGCTCGCCCGCGATCATTGGGCGACCTACGGCCGCAACTATTACGCCCGTCACGATTATGAAGGTGTCGAGAGCGCGCGGGCGGATGCCCTGATGGCGGAATTGCGCGGCTCGCTGGACGAGCTGCCGGGTCGCTCCATAGGGCCGCTGACGATCGCGGCGGCGGACGATTTCGCCTATACCGATCCAACCGACCAGTCGGTGAGCCGCAACCAGGGCGTGCGCATCCTGTTCGAGGGCGGCAGCCGCGTCGTCTTCCGCCTGTCGGGCACCGGCACCAGCGGCGCAACCCTGCGCGTCTATCTCGAACGCTACGAGCCCGCCGACGGTCGGCTGGACGAGGAAACGGGCGCGATGCTCGCCGATATCGTCGCGGCGGCGGATACGATTGCGGGAATTACGCGGCACACCGGGCGAACAACACCCGACGTGGTGACGTGATCGAGTTTGCGGCGTCCGTTCCGTCGGCTCCGGCCTTCGGTGCGGTTGTCGAAGACGGCGCAGCCCGCTTTACCGTCCGTGCTTCCGCTCCCGTCACTGTGTGCCTGTACGACGGGGATGCCGAGCGCCAGATCGCCATGGAAGCGACCGGCGTGGGCGTTTGGGCCGTATGCGTCGACGGCGTCCGACCCGGCCAGCGATACGGCTATCGCTGCGCCTCCGACCCGGCCAAGTTGCTGGTCGACCCCTATGCGGTCGAACTCGACCGGCCTTTCGTCTACGATCCCATTTTGGGTGAGCCCGGCGTCGAGACCGCTCCTCTGGTCCCCCGTGCCATCGCACAACCGCGGGCCAGCCCGACGCGCCCGCTGCCGCCGCTCTTCGTGCCCGGCGGGCTGATCTACGAGATCAATGTTCGCGGCTTCACCATGCTTCATCCGGACGTGCCGCCGGCACAGCGCGGCACGATCGCGGCCCTCGCCCATCCCGCCATCATCGCGCATCTGCAAAAGCTGCACGTCGCCGCGGTCGAGCTGATGCCGATCGTTGCCTGGATCGATGAGCGTCACCTGCCGCCGCTCGGCCTCACCAACGCCTGGGGCTACAATCCGGTCGTGCCGATGGCGCTCGCCCCCCGGCGCGCACCCGGCGGCGTGGCGGAGTTGGAGGAGGTGGTGGCGACGTTGCGCGCGGCGGGGATCGGCGTGATCCTCGACCTCGTCTTCAACCACAGCGGCGAAAGCGACGTACACGGCCCGACGCTGTCGCTGCGCGGTTTCGATGACGCGCTCTATTACGCGCATGCGCCCGATGGCAGCCTGATCAACGACACGGGCACTGGCAATACGCTCGATTGCGCGCGGCCCGAAGTGCGGCAGCTGATCCTCGATTCCCTACGCCATTTTTCCGCGCTGGGCGTAGACGGCTTCCGCTTCGATCTCGCGACCGTTCTGGCGCGCGGTCCGGGCTTCGCTGCCGATGCGCCGATCTTCGCAGAGATCATCGCCGACCCCCTGCTCGCCGGCCGGGTGATGATCGCAGAGCCGTGGGATATTGGGCCCGGCGGCTATCAGCTCGGCCATTTCCCGGCCAACTGGCTGGAATGGAACGACCGCTATCGCGACGACGTCCGCCGCTTCTGGCGCGGCGATCTCGGTGCCGGGGCCTTGGCGACGCGGGTCGCCGGCTCGGACGACATCTTCGGCAGTGAGCGTACGCGCAGCGTCAATTTCGTCGCCGCGCACGACGGCTTCACGCTTGCAGACCTCGTCGCCTACGAACAGCGCCACAATTACGCCAATGGCGAGGACAATCGCGACGGCCACGGCAACAATTATAGCTGGAACAACGGCTTGGAGGGGCCGAGCGACGATCCCACCGTGAAGGCGGCGCGCGACCATGACCGGCGCGCGCTGCTGGCGACGCTCTTCGCCTCGCGCGGCACGATCATGCTGACCGCGGGTGACGAGTTCGGGCGCACGCAGCAGGGCAACAACAATGCCTATGCGCAGGACAATGCGATCGGCTGGGTCGACTGGGCGGCGCGCGATGGCGCGCTGGAAGATTACGTCGCCGGTCTGGCGGAGTTACGCGAGGCGCATCGGCTGGGCGATCCGGCTCCGTATCAGCAGCCGCATTGGTATGACCTGTCAGGCTCGCCAATGACGGACGCGGCCTGGGACGGCGCAGCCGGCTTCATCCTGGAGGTCCGCGGCGCTCGCATCCGCATCGATCGCGTGACGCGCCAGGTGACGATCGACTGAACCGTCACATCGTTGGCTGGCGCACCATGCCGGGCATCAGATTGTGGTCGAGATGCCCCATGATCCAGATCGATCCGACCAGCACCAGACCGACGATCAAGACGCCGAATGCCAGAGCCAGCACGTTGTTGGTATTGTCCGGCCCGCTGGTCACATGGAGGAAGAAGACGAGGTGGACGCCCATCTGAGCGATCGCCAATGCGATCAGGGCGACCGGGATCGCCGGCCCCCAAATCAGGCCTGTGCCCGCCACCGTGAACGACGCCCCCGTCAACAGCGCGGCCAGTACGAAGCCCGCGGCATAGGTCCGCACCTTTTCCGCGACGCTGGCGCCCGCACTCGCGCCATCGCCGGGCGCGCGATCGTCATCGAGGTCGGCATTGTCGTCGCTCATGCGCCCGATCCCAGCAGATAGACTACGGTGAACAGCGCCACCCAGATAATGTCCAGCGCATGCCAGAACAGGCTGAAGCAGGCGACGCGCCGCATGATGTCGTCGCGGAAGCCTTTGGCCCAAACCTGCGCCATCATCGTCGTCAGCCACATCAGGCCCAGCGTGACGTGCACGCCGTGGCAGCCGACCAGCGCGAAGAAGGCGGACAGGAAGGCGCTGCGCTGTGGCCCATGGCCTTCGCCGATCAGATGCAGGAATTCATAGGCCTCAAGGCACAGGAAGCCCGCTCCGAGCAACGCGGTGGCGGCCATCGCGAGTTGGAACCACAAGCGGTTCTTGGCGCTCGCGGCGATACCGGCAAGCCCGCAGGTGAAGCTGGACAGCAGCAACAGCACCGTCTCCGCCCCAACCAGCGGCAGGTCGAAGATGTCGCGTCCCGACGGTCCGCCTGCGGTGGCGCGTTCGAGCACCGCATAACCGGCGAAGAAGCCGGCGAACATGACGAAGTCGGTAAGCAGGAAAATCCAGAAACCGTAGGCGACGACGATCCGTTTCGACGCCGGCCCCTTGTGGCTGCTGCCCTGCGCTTCCGACCGGCCGAGCCGGTGCGGATCGCCCGCGCTGGTGGCGGCGGCGCTCATGCGGTCTGCTCCACCGGCAGGTCGAGCATCGCCGCTTTGCCGCGCCGCCGGTCCTCATCGAGCCGCCGGGCCTCGTCGGCGCTTACCTCGAACTCGGTCTTGTCGCGCCAGGCGAAGATGACGAAGGTCGCCCAAGCGCCGAGGAAGCCGAGCACCACCAGCCACCAGATATGCCACACCAGGGCGAAGCCCATCGCAGTGGCGAAGAATGCGGTGACCACACCAGTCGGCGAATTGCGCGGCATCTCGAAGCTCTCGTATTTGGGCTGCTTCGACAGTTCCTTGTTCTCCCGCGCCGTCTCCTTGATGCCCCAATAGGCCTCCTGCCCCTCGACATTGGGCAGAGCGGCGAAGTTGAAGGCCGGCGGCGGCGAACTGGTAATCCATTCCAGGCTGCGCCCGTCCCAGGGATCGCCGCTCTCATCCGCCAGTTTGGCGCGATCCCGGATCGAGACAATCAACTGCATGACCTGACAGGCCATGCCGCCTGCGATCAGCACCGCGCCAAATGCGGCCGCGATCAGCCACGGCTGCCAGCCGCCGACGTCATAATGCTGCATCCGACGCGTCATGCCCATCAGGCCGAGGACATAGAGCGGCATGAAGGCGAGGTAGAAACCCGTCACCCACAGCCAGAAGGCGCGCTTGCCCCAACGTTCGTCGAGCGTGAAGCCGAACGCCTTGGGAAACCAATAATTGTAGCCGGCAAAGGCACCAAACAGCACGCCGCCGATGATCACGTTGTGGAAATGCGCGACCAGGAACAGCGAGTTGTGCAGGACGAAATCGGCGGGCGGCACGGCGAGCAGCACGCCGGTCATACCGCCGATGACGAAGGTCATCATGAACGCCACCGCCCACATCATCGGCACATGGAAGCGGATGCGGCCGCCATACATGGTGAACAGCCAGTTGAAGACCTTCACCCCGGTCGGCACCGCGATGATCATCGTCGTTACGCCGAAGAAGCCGTTGACGTCGGCCCCCGCTCCCATCGTGAAGAAATGGTGCAGCCAGACCATGAACGACAGGATGCAGATTACCATGGTCGCGACGACCATCGACCGATAGCCGAACAGGGGTTTGCCCGAGAAGGTCGACACCACTTCCGAAAAGATGCCGAAGGCGGGCAGGATCAGGATGTAGACTTCGGGATGGCCCCAGGCCCAGATCATGTTGACGAACATCATCTGATTGCCGCCGAGCTCGTTGGTGAAGAAATGGAAGCCGAGGTAGCGGTCGAGCAGCAGCATCGCGAAGGTCGCGGTCAGGATCGGAAAGGCCGCGATGATCAGCAGGTTGGAAGCGAGCGAGGTCCAGCAAAACATCGGCATGCGGCTGTACGTCATGCCCGGCGCCCGCATCTTCAGGATCGTGGTGACCAGATTCACCCCGCTGAGCAGCGTTCCGACCCCGGATATCTGAAGCGCCCAGAGATAATAATCGACGCCGACGCCCGGTGAAAAGCGCAATTCCGACAAAGGCGGATAGGCAAGCCAGCCGGTCTTTGCGAATTCGCCGATCACCAGGCTGAGGTTGATCAGCAGCGCGCCCGCCGCGGTCAGCCAGAAGCTCACCGAGTTGAGCGTCGGAAACGCCACGTCACGCACGCCGAGCTGCAGCGGCACGACGAAGTTCATCAATCCGACCATGAACGGCATCGCCACAAAGAAGATCATGATCGTGCCGTGCGCGGAGAAGATCTGGTCGTAATGATCGGGCGGCAGCCAGCCGCCATTGCTATAGGCGATGGCCTGTTGCGAGCGCATCATCGCCGCATCGGCGAAACCGCGGACCAGCATGACGAGGGCGAACAGGCAGTACATGATGCCGATCTTCTTGTGATCGACCGATGTGATCCACTCGTTCCACAGATAGGGCACATAGCCGTGCCGCCACGCCCAGACGGCGGCGGCGAGGATCATCGCACCGACGGCGCCGGCGGCGAATAGCGGCAACGGATTGTCGAAGGGGATCGAATGCCAGCCGAGCTTGCCCAACATCAGCCTTCGCGCCCCTCGTTGTCGACTTCGTGCACCGGTGCCCCCGCCTGGCGCACCGCCGCGGCGAAGAAACCGCGCGGCACCGCGCGATAGGTGAAGGGCGCGACGTTGCCCTTCGCCTTGGCGAGCGCGAGATAGGCGCGCCCGTCCAGCACTGCGCCGTCACTGCCACGGACGCCGATCGCCCAGGCGGCGAATTGCGCCGGTGGCACGGCGTCCACCATGAAGTTCATATTGGCAAAGCCCTCGCCGCTGTAATGGGCGGACAGGCCGCGATATCGACCGGGCCGGTCGGCCATCAGGTTCAGCTTCGCTTCCATCCCCGCCATCGCATAAATCTGGCTGCCCAGTTGCGGGATGAAGAAGCTGTTCATCACCGTTGCCGAGGTGATCTGGAACCGCACCGGCACACCGGCGGGGATGAGCAGCCGGTTGACGCTGGCGACGCCCTGATCGGGATAGATGAACAGCCACTTCCAGTCGAGCGCGATGACCTGGACCGTCACCGGCGCCTGCTTGCTGGCGAGCGGACGTGGCGGATCGAGCTGATGGCTGCCGACCCAGCCCATGCCGCCTAGGAAGATGATGATCAGCAACGGCACCGACCAGACGAGTAGTTCCAGCTTCCCCGAGAAAGAGAAGTCCGGGTAGCGTTTGGCACGGTGGTTGGAGGCGCGATACCAATAGGCGAAGGCACCGGTCGCGTTTATGGTCGGTACGACGATCGCCAGCATGATGCCGAGCGCGTTGATCAGGATGCTCTTCTCGCCCGCCGCCACCGGTCCGGCAGGATCGAGGACGCCGGGGACGCAACCCGATAGCGCCGGGAGCATCGCCACCGTCGTCAACACACTACGGATCACGCGCCACCGGATCGGCGTCATCATCCCCCCATCATCGCGCCGGAATGCGCGATCCATGCCGGGGTAACGAAGCGACGGCCATGTAGGTCCACGTCGATCACGGCGCCGACACATTGCCTGGACGGACAGTTGCCGGCCTTTAGGCCACATGCCCGCCACAACCTCTCTCCTATAACTGATGTATACGATCCGTTTTAAGTGAGATCAGAATGCAACACCTCCGAGTGATACAAGCATCGGCCTTGGAGAAAAAAAAGCGCAGATTCGCCGAGATTGACACGTTAACGACTTGCTTTCTGGGGACAATCTAGTGACCAGGCATCGAACATCGCTGACGCTGCTGACAGCCGGGTGCAGTGGCCTGGTTTTGGCACTCCCCCAGCCGGCGCTTTCGCAAACCGATGCCGCACCGGCAGAAGATCGGCCGGTTGCCGTATCCAAAGGGAGCACCTCGGACGATGTGATCGTCAGCGCCCGCCGCATTGCCGGCTCCGCGATCGGTGATGCGACGCCCATCGCGGTG
>JAEWJQ010000325.1 GCA_023386515.1 Pseudomonadota bacterium
CTTGGAGACATGGGCGACCAGGGTGACTTCCTGCATATCCTCCCCTCCAAGGGGAGGGGGGCCATCCAAAGGATGGTGGAGGAGAGCGTCCGCAGACGACACCGCTTGTGGCAGGCCCCCCTCCACCGGCTGCGCCGTTCCCTCTCCCCGTGCCGGGAAGGACAGGGAATAGATGGTCACATCCCGGCTCTTCAGCACCACCTCGGCGCCCGCCCGCGCGAGATCGTACGCTCGCTCCCCGTCCACCTTCAGCGCCGAATAGGCCGGCGGCACCTGAGAGATCGGCCCGGTGAAGCGCGGCAGCACCGCCTCGACCTCCGCCATGGTCGGCTGCACCGGCGAGGTCGCGATCACCGCGCCTTCGGCATCGAGCGTGTCGGTCTGTTCGCCGAAGCGGATGGTGAAGGCATAGGCCTTGTCGCTGTCGAGCATCCGCCCGGCGAGCTTGGTCGCCTCACCCACTGCGATAGGCAGCACGCCGGTCGCGAGCGGATCGAGCGTGCCGCCATGGCCGACCTTGGCCTTGCCATAGCCGCCCTGGCGCAGTGCGCGCTTGACCGCCGATACGCCCTGGGTCGACCCAAGGCCCAGCGGCTTGTCGATGATGATCCAACCGTGCATCGCCGCGCGCCTAGCCGAGCCACGCCGCGATGCAAGTGCGGATCAGCGCGGCGGGTTGACCTTGGGCGCGCCCGGCTGGCCCTTGGGCGGCAGGCTGGTACGGATGCTGGTGACGCCGCAGATCTGGTTCGGATAGCGCGCGAGGCTGACCCGCGAGAAGCGATCGAAGGTGCCATTGACGTCCGTGGTGTAGCGCAACGTGTCGAGCGCGCGGTCGCGGGCGCAGGGGCCGGTGAGCTGGACCCGGTACCAGTTCAAATTGCGATCGCGCACATAGACGATGCCGCTGTCGGGCGGCCCCGCCTGCCAGTCGCGCAGACCGCCATTGCCCGCGAAGGTGATGACGGTTTCCTTGCCCGGTGGGGTGCGCTGTTGCGCCGCGGCGGGCAGGGCGATGACGGTGGCGCCGAGCGCCAGGCAGAGCAGGCTTCGCATGACGGTCCTTCTAGACGAGGCCGCTTGAACCGGGGATGAGCGCCGGCGGTTCCGACGCGGTCAGGCGATCGCACCCGCCAGCGACAGGAACCATCCCACCAGCGCCTGCGCCGGCGGCGCGATCAGATGCTGGACGACGTCGAGGCGGGGCGAGATCATCGGCAACACGACCAGCAGGCCAAGCAGCAGCACCACGCCGAGCTGGCCCAGCCGCGCGTAGCGCGCCGCGAGCGGACGCGGTAGCACGCCCTCGACGACATGACCGCCGTCGAACGGCGGCAGCGGCAACAGGTTGAACAGCGCCAGGAAGACGTTGACCCACAGGAAGCTGATCAGATTGGCGATGATAAACGCGGCAACCGGTCCGGGCTGTCCCTGGCCGACGCCGGCCGCGGTCAAGCCGAGCGCCAGGGCGGCGATGGTGGCAAGGATCAGGTTCATCCCCGGGCCGGCGAGCGCCACCGCCACCATGCCCCAGCGCGGATTGCGCAGCCGTGCCGCGACCACCGGAACCGGCTTCGCCCATCCGAACACCGGCGCACCCGCGATGGCTAGGCCCAGCGGCAGGATCAGCGTGCCCACGGGATCGACGTGACGGATCGGGTTGAAGCTCAGCCGCCGCCGTTCCGCGGCAGTGGGGTCGCCCAGCCATTTCGCCATCCAACCATGCGCGACCTCGTGAAAGACGATCGCGATCATCAGCGGGATGATCCACACGGCGGTGCGGTAGACGATATGGTCCGGGTTCATGACCCCGATATGGCCGGGGCGGGGGCAAAGCGCCAGTGGCTGGCAGGGCCGCGTCGTGCCGAGCCGACGTCGGTCAGCCCAGCGCCTCGCCGAAATGTCGCCGGCACAGGGCGACATAGCGGTCGTTGCCGCCGATCTCCGTCTGCTGCCCTTCGGCGATCGCATGGCCGTCGGCGTCGACGCGCAGGTTCATTGTCGCCTTGCGGCCGCAGACGCAGACCGACTTGATCTCGACCAGGGCGTCGGCGAGCGCGAGCAGCCGCGCCGAGCCTTCGAACAGCTGGCCGCGAAAGTCGGTGCGCAGGCCATAAGCGAGCACCGGTATGTTGGTGACGTCGCAGATGCGGGCAAGCTGGTCGACCTGCTTGGCGGTCAGGAACTGCGCCTCGTCGACCAGCACGCAGGCGAGCGGTTCGCGCGCATGCCGCTCGGCCACACAGGCCGCCATATCGGTCTGTGCGTCGAACGGCGTCGCCTGCGCCTCCAGGCCGATCCGGCTGGTGATCGTACCGAAGGCGAAGCGGTCATCGATCGCCGCGGTGAACAGCATCGTCGCCATGCCGCGTTCGCGGTAATTGAAGTCCGCCTGCAGCAGCGTGGTCGATTTGCCCGCGTTCATCGAGGCATAGTAGAAGTACAGCTTGGCCATTGCCGTGTCAGACCGCAGGATCGGGGTCTTGTCCAGCCGGGGAAGATCGGATGCCCGCAGGTGATGGCTCGACCGGGGCGATGTCGACCGCGGCCTATCGATGCAGCGTATTTGGGCGGTTCAATCCTCGCCCAAATCGCGCGCCACTTCCGGCTTGCGCAGGATCGCGTCGATATGGCTGCCTTCGTCGAAGCTCTCGTCACTGAGGAACTTGAGCTTGGCCGCATATTTCATCTTGATGCGGTTCGCGACCTCGCGCTGCAGATAGGCGGTGTTGGTGCGCAGCGCCTTCAGCACCGCTTCCTCGTCCTTGCCGAGCAGCGGCTTCACGAACACGGTGGCGTGGCGCAGGTCGGGGGACATGCGCACTTCGGTGATGCTGACCATGTGGCTGGCCAGCGTCTCGTCGTGGACGTCGCCGCGCTGGAGGATTTCGGAAAGGATGTGGCGCACCTGTTCGCCGACGCGCAGGGTGCGGACCGATTTTTCCTGGGGATCTTTGTTCATCGTGGCAGGCCAAGGCCCCTCCCCGGTGGGGGAGGGGCGCTAGGGTCAGAGGGTCCGTTCGCGCAGCTCAACCTCGAACGTCTCCAGGAAATCGCCGGAGCGAATATCGATGAAGTTGTTCGAGAAGGTCACGCCGCATTCCAGGCCGGCGCGCACTTCGGCGACGTCGTCCTTGAAGCGACGCAGCGACGCGATCTCGCCGACGTAGACGATGACGTCGTTGCGCGTGATGCGCGCCTTGAGCGCCTTGCGGATCGCACCTTCGACGACCAGCAGACCGGCGGCCTTGCCGTGCTTGCCGGCCGAGAAGACCTCCCGGATCTCCGCACGACCGACGACGGTTTCGAACGCCTCCGGCCCGAGCTCGCCCGCCATGCCGGCGCGGATCTCGTCGATCAGGTCATAGATCACGTCGTAATATTTCAACGCGACCTTGTGACGCTCGGCGATCTGACGCGCATTCGCATTGGCGCGGACGTTGAAGCCGATGATCGGCGCACCCGACGCCGCCGCGACGTTGACGTCGCTCTCCGTGATGCCGCCGACGCCCGAATGCAGGATGCGCACGCGGATGTCGTCGGTCGACAGCTTGTTGAGCGACGCGACGATCGCCTCGACCGTGCCCTGCGTGGCGGCCTTGAC
>JAEWJQ010000352.1 GCA_023386515.1 Pseudomonadota bacterium
CTCCTCCCGTCACCCGTTGTCCCGCCCGGGGCTTTGTCCTGCCGGATCACAGAGAAGAAGCGAGACGCGTGGTCAAGTCCGGCCGACCTCAAATGATCGGCAACTGCTTGGCAAACCGCTCGTTTGCCCAGGATGACCGATCCCGATCGCCCGCTGCGGCTCGGCTTTCCCGTCAAAGTGATGGGCCGGCCCGATTTCAAGAGTAACGACACTCGCCGCTGGCAGAAGGGGCCGCACCTGAAGGCCTCGCTGGAGGAGGTCGACCGCATCCTCGACTATCTCGCCGCCGAGGATCTGCACATGTACCGGCTGTCGTCCGACCTCGCCCCCTATGCGACGCACCCGGACCTGCCGCAGTTCCATGATATGGTGGCGGAAAGCGACGCGGAGCTGAAGGCGTTCGGGGCGAAGGCCAGGGCACTCGACATCCGGCTGTCGTTCCACCCGTCGCAATATGTTTTGCTCAACAGCCCCGACGCAGCGCTGACCAAGAAGAGCATCTGGGATCTTGCCAGCCAGTCCGAAATGCTCGAGCGGATGGATCTCGACGACGAGGCGGTGGTGGTCACCCATGTCGGGGGCGTCTATGACGATCGCGAGGCGAGCCGGGCGCGGTGGATCGCGGGCTGGGAGCAATGCCCCGACCACGTCCGGCGGCGGCTGGTGCTGGAGAACGACGATCTGCGCTTCTCCGCCGCGGACGTGCTCTGGATCCACGAGCGGACCGGTGTCCGCCTGATCTTCGACTACCAGCATTTCTGGTGCCTCAACCCGGAGCGACTGGAGATGCGCGAGACGCTTGAGCGGTTCATGGCGAGCTGGCCCGAGGGCGTCCGGCCCAAGATCCACTTCTCCAGCCCGCGCACCGAGATGCGCGAGGTGAAGCAGAAGATCACGGCGGAGCAGCGCGCGACCGGCAAGGCGGTCCGCAAGGGCGAGGTGACCAAGGCACCGGTGAAGGACAATGCGCGGGTCAAGACCGTGCTGCGCCCGCCGGTGTGGACGGGCCATGCCGACTTCACCAACCCGTTCGAATTCGCCCGCTTCATGCGCGATGCCGAAGGGCTGGTGTTCGACGTGATGATGGAGGGCAAGGCCAAGGACCTCAGCCTGCTGAAGCTGCGGCCCGACCTGCTGCGCTACGCGCCCGACGTCGCGGCGCGGTTCGGCATCTTCGCAGAGGATGCCGAGGATCTTGCCCGCGACGAGGCGGCGCTCGACGACGGCGTCGGCGCGGAGGAGGAGGCGGACGTCGACGAGGGCGCGCGATGACTGCGCCTCGGGTTTGACCGAAGAGCAGGTGAGCGGTCGATCCGGTTCGCCGCCAGATCATCGATCCTGGCTGTCAATGCCAGCGTAGAAACTTCGCCAAAGGCCGCCCGATCGTCATCCCCGCGTAGGCGGGGATCCAGACACGCAGGTGGCTCGGTCGGCCGCTACGTCAGCGTCTCTGGATTCCCGCCTTCGCGGAAATGACGACGGGGCATCAGCGGGCTTGGGGGCCGACCCCGACCCCTCCGCCAGCGGTAGAGAGTAGGTCAGATGCGGTTCGCCACCAGATCGTCGACCACCGCCGGATCGGCCAGCGTCGAGGTGTCGCCGAGGCTGCCCGTATCGCCTTCCGCAATCTTGCGAAGGATGCGGCGCATGATCTTGCCCGAGCGCGTCTTGGGCAGGGCGGGGGCGAATTGCAGCTTGTCGGGCGTGGCGATCGGGCCGATCTCGCGGCGGACCCATTGCTTCAGCGTGTCGCGCAAATCGTCCGTCGGTTGCTGCCCGCTGTTGAGCGTGACATAGGCGTAGATGCCCTGACCCTTGACGTCATGCGGCATGCCGACGACCGCGGCCTCGGCGACCGCCTCGTGCAAGACCAGGGCGCTCTCGACCTCTGCGGTGCCCATGCGGTGGCCCGAGACGTTGATGACGTCGTCGACCCGGCCGGTGATCCAATAATAGCCGTCCGCGTCGCGGCGGCAGCCGTCGCCGGTGAAATACTTGCCCTCATAGGTGGTGAAATAGGTCTGGAAGAAGCGATCGTGATCGCCCCAGACGGTGCGCATCTGGCCGGGCCAGCTCTGGATGATGCAGAGATTGCCTTCCGCCGGACCGACCCGTGGCGATCCCTTCTCGTCGACCAGCTGCGGCGTGACACCGGGCAGCGGCTTCGACGCGGAGCCGGGCTTCGTCGGGATCGCGCCGGGCAGGGGGGCGATCATGATGCCGCCGGTCTCCGTCTGCCACCAGGCATCGACCACCGGGGCGCGGCCGCCGCCGACGACGTCGTGATACCAGCGCCACGCCTCCGGATTGATCGGCTCGCCGACTGAGCCGAGCACCTTGAGGCTGGAGCGATCGGTGCGGGTGACGAAATCGTCGCCCTCCTTCATCAGCGCCCGCAATGCCGTGGGGGCGGTGAACAGCGCGTGGACCTTGTGCCGGTCGACCACCTGCCAGATGCGGCTGGCATCGGGCCAGTTGGGCAGGCCCTCGTACATCAGCGTCGTCGCGCGATTGGCGAGCGGACCGTAGAGGATATAGGTATGGCCGGTCACCCAGCCGATATCGGCCGCGCACCAGAAGACCTGGCCGGGCTTATAGTCGAACGCCCATTGATGGGTGATGCTCGCCCACAGTAGGTAGCCGCCGCTGGTGTGGAGCACGCCCTTGGGCTTGCCGGTCGAGCCGCTGGTGTAGAGAATGAACAGCGGATCCTCGGCGCCCATCGGCTCGGCGGCGCAATCGGTGCCGACCGTGGCGGCCGCCTCGTGGTACCAGATGTCGCGATCGGTCATCGCCACGTCGGCGCCGGTCGCCTTGACGACGATCACGCGCTTCAAGGTCGGCGCGCGCGCCGCGGCCTCGTCGACGCAGGCCTTGAGCTTGATGTGCTTGCCGCCGCGGCGGCCTTCGTCGGCGGTGACGACGATCGTCGAGCCGCAATCCTCGATCCGGCCGGCGAGCGCGTCGGCGGAAAAGCCGCCGAACACCACCGAATGGATCGCGCCGATCCGCGCACAGGCGAGCACCGCATAGGCCGCCTCGGGGATCATCGGCATGTAGATGGTGACGCGGTCGCCCTTGCCGACGCCCTGGTCCTTCAGCACGTTGGCGAAGCGGCAGACTTCTTGGTGCAGCTGGGTGTAGGTGATGTGACGCGGCTCTTCCGACGGTTCGTCGGGTTCCCAGATGATCGCGACGGTATCACCATGCTTGGCAAGGTGCCGGTCGATGCAATTGGCCGCGATGTTGAGCACGCCGTCCTCGAACCATTTGATGTGGAAATCCGCCTTGGCGAACGACCAGTCCCCGGCGATCGTCGGCGCCGTGACCCAGTCGAGCCGCTTGCTCGCCTGGTCGAGCCAGAAGCCGCCGGGATCGTTGGCTGCCGCCTCATACAGGTCGGTGTAGCGC
>JAEWJQ010000418.1 GCA_023386515.1 Pseudomonadota bacterium
GCATCGTACAGGCACGGCCGCCCGTCCGGCATCGTCCACCACCACGGCTCGCCGACCTGGATGCGCGGCGCCAGCCCCGCCGCCACCCCGATGCGCAGGAATGCCGTCGCGATCTGGCGCAGATAGGCCATCGCCCCGTCATGCGCCGGGCTGAGCAGCGTCGACGGCGGCGTCCAGCCGGTCTGCGCCGCCTGCCCGTCCGCCGCGCGCTGCTTCCAGTCGTTCCAGCAATGCGCGTCGAACAGCTCGTAGCTGACCGACCAGATCACCTCATAGCCCAGCGCCTGCGCCCGGCTTGCGAAATCGCGATGCCAGGCGGCGCAGGCGGCATTGAGCACCCCACCCGCCAGGCTGACGTAGAAGCCGCCACCCAGCGGCTCGAGCCGGAAATAGTGGCTCATCCCGACATAATAGGTGATCGCGCCGCGATAGCCGAGGTGCAGCGCGTTGCGCAGCAGCCGCGCCGGGGTCAGGTGATAGCTGTCGTCATAACCGCTCGCGATCCGCAACCCGTGTTCGGGCAGCACCGCATCGCCGATCGCCAGCACCGATCCCGGCCCGTCGCAGGCCATGTCGGTCAACTCGACCCAGGCCTCCTGCGGCCGGGCGAGCGGCGCGTCGCTGCCGTCATAATCCGCCGCGACCAGCGAGACGAACATCCGGTCGACGTCCCCCGCCCAGACCGGGTCCGCCTCCGCCGGCAGCAGGAACCCGCCCGCGAGATCGGCGAAGTCGAGCGCGATCACGGCATCCTCCGCCGACCCGCGCGCATAATTCCACAGCCGCACGTACCAGGCCCGCGGCCGGCCGGCGGCGTCGCGTCCCTCGATCGTCAGCACCGGGCCGTTGACCGCGTCGAGCGGCCGCACGCCCTGCGACCGCCAACGGAACCGCAGCCGGCAGTCGCGGAAATCCCGTGCTGTCGCATAGCGCAGCAGCGGATGGTCCCAGCGATCCTCCGCGTCCCAGATCAGCCCCGCCAGATCCTTGGCGGTATGAAAGGTCGCATCGACGCGCAGCCCGTCGGGGGCGAGCGTCGTCACCGCCGCCATCATCGGCCGCGGAAAGTCGACCGTCCAGAAGCGCGGATCGAAGCGGGTGACCACCCCCTCCACCTGCCCGTCCCGCGCCCGGCACAACCAATGCGCCATGCCGCATCTCCCTGTGAAAATGGCTCGTCCGATGAAGACAGCGGGCCGATCATGCCCGGCCGATCGCCACGACGGCGCACGGCGCTGATCCAGATTGTCCAAAAACGGACGCTCGTTGAGCTATCTGAGCGTCAAGGGGTGACACCCCGCGCGATGCAATCAGGCCGGCCTCAGTCGTTCGCTCAATCCGCGACGCCTTCAGGCATATCGCAACCCAGACTGATTGAGGCACCGGGAACTGCAAAAAGAAGCCGATGTTCAACACGCATGGAAAACATGCTGGTACGCCTCTTGCCGCGACGGAGGTATGGTGTTGCGCTTCGGTACGCCGCGACTTGCCTGATCATCGCGATCACCGCCCTACTTCGATATTCGCTTGACGGACCTCTTCAACATTTTCCACTGCTGCTCTTTGTACCAGCCGTGTTTCTTTGCGCCTTGCTTTTCGATCGCGGCTCGGGCTTCTTCGCAACATTACTTAGTGCGGCGATGTCCGCCTATTTTTTCATCGAGCCATATTTCAGCTTCGCGATTGGCCTTCAGAATTTCTTTGCCTTATTCCTGTTCATCGTCATCGGCTTCACGATGTCATTGGTGACTGAGGCTTTACGCGAGACTATCCGCCGCCTTGACGAGAGTGAGAGAGCCAAAGCCTTGCTCCTCGAGGAGCTGGCTCACCGCACCAAGAATGATCTCGCCATCATCAGTTCCGCAATAACGTTGCAAAGCAGCGCCAGCCGGGACCCAGCAGTACGCGAGGCTCTTGGCGCCGCGAATGCTCGTGTGCTTGTCGTGGCGCAAGCTCAGGAACGGTTGAGAGGCGACGTCAGTGGAGGTCTGGTCGGCCTGTCAGCATACGTGGGAGCGCTTTGTCACGGCCTTGGCGACCTTCTGAGGGACGTCCGGCCGATCGCTGTACGGGTGAATTGCGTACCGATCTCCGTTCCCAGTTCGGTCGCGGTCCATGTCGGTCTTATCGTCAATGAGCTGGTCACTAACAGCCTTAAGTATGCCTATCCCACTGAACGAGGCGGCGTGATCAGCGTCGATATTGCGTCGGATCGCGCCAACCTGGTGGTGACTGTCGCCGACGACGGCGTTGGCTGCCCGGCCGAGTTTGACCCTGGATTAGGTTCCAAGCTGGTGCGCCTGCTGGCGAAGCAACTCGGCGGAAGGGTGGAGCGGGAAAATGCAGGTCCCGGATGTCGTGTTCGCGTGACGCTCGACGAGCGCCACCTGCTCTCAACCTGAGGCGGCAATCTTTCACGCAACTAGATCAATGTTAGAGGTGGAGGCAGGTCCATGTCCGCTTCCCCCTACAAACGGACGCGTTGCCATCGCCGAAAATCCCCTCCCCTTCAGCGGAGGGATAGGGGGTGGGGCCGTCCCGCAAGCACATCGCGCGAGGTCCGCGCCACCCGCCCTCACGGTGCCAGCCCCCCTAGTC
>JAEWJQ010000008.1 GCA_023386515.1 Pseudomonadota bacterium
CGATCAGGGATTACGCTCCCCGGCCATCCCCTCCCGCATCGCGATCAGCCGGTCGAGCAGCGCGAGGCGCACCTCAACGTCGCGCCGGTACGACGCGTCGGCCGGCGTCAGCGCCAGCGCCCGCGCCCAATAGCGCCGGGCCTCCGCAAAATTCTCCTCGCGCAGATAGGCGAGGCCGAGGAAGAACGGCGGCGCCGGATGCTGCGGTGACAGGCGCATCGCTTGCTGGAAGGCGAAGAGCGCCGGTGGCGACAAATGGCCGCCGTCATGCGCCGCCATGGCGCTGCCGAGCGCGGTCCACAGCATCAGGCTTTCGGGCACATGTTCGATCCCGCCGAGAATGACGCGCACGGCTGCTTGCGGTGCGCCAGCGCGGGTCATCGCGTCGGCGGCGGTGAGATAGGCGGCATCAGCAGAATAACGGCCGAGCATGCGGTCGCGGAGGTCGAACATCGTCAGATCGTCGGGCTGGACCAAGGCGCGGGGCGTCGCGGGATGCGCGGACAGCGACGGCCGCCCCTGCATCGCATAGCCGACGCCAGCGAGCATGATCGCCGCGCCGACGCTCGACCAGAGCAAGCGCGGCAGCCCGATCAGGATCATCGCGCCAGACACGGCGAGCGCGAGTGCCGCGAAGCACAGCCAGCCGATCATCGCGCCCGCCGCCGGAAGCTGGCGCGCGCCACCACCACGCCGACCGCGAGCAAGACCAGGGGCGTCAACCAGAGCGGCCAGGTCGCCGCCCCGAGCGGCGGGTCATAGCTGACATAGTCGCCGTAGCGGGCGATCAGCCAGCGCCGGATCGAGCCGGCGCTTTCCCCCGCAGCGATCCGCTGCCGGACCAGCGCGCGCATATCGCCGGCGATGCCGGCGTCACTGTCGGCGATCGACTGTCCCTGGCAGACGAGGCAGCGCAGCGTCTCCATCAGCGCACGCGCCTGCGCTTCCTTGGCGGGATCGGCGAGCTGCGTATTCGCGAGCCGCGCCGGCGGTGTCACGGGATCGGCTAGCGCCGGCACCGCGACGAGCAGCAGGATCGGCAGGACGCGGCGGATCATCGCGCGCCTCGCACCGCCGCCGCGATGCCGTCGATATCCTCGGCCCGGATATCGCCGACATGCTGCAGGACGATCCTGCCCTGCCCATCGATCACGAACGTCTCCGGCACGCCCGACGAGCCGAGCGCCAGCTGCACGGCGCTCTGCTTGTCGTCGCCGATCCGCTGATAGGGATCGCCGTTGCGGCGCAGGAAGGCGGCCAGCGCGGGCGCGGTATCGCGGATCGCGACGGCGTCGACCGCGATGCCCATCGCCTTCAGCCGCATCAGCTGCGGCGCCTCGGCGGCGCAGGGGATACACCAGCTGGCGAAGATGTTGAGCAGGCGCGGCTGGCCCCGGCGGAAGTCGGCGCTGGACAGGCCGGGCTTGCCGGGCGCGAGCGGCGGAAGCGTGAATTCAGGGAGCGACTTGCCGACCAGCTGCGACCGGACCGTACGGTCGGCAGGGCGGATCAGGCCGCTCGCGACGACCGCGAAGAACAAAGCGAAAGCGAGCAGCGGCCCCCACAGCAACGCGCGCCTCATGCCCATGCCTCTCGCATCCGAACCCGACGCTCGCGCCGCCACCGCCCGAACAGCGACAGCGCGCCGCCGAGCGCGACGAGGCCGCCGCCCAGCCAGATCAGCGTCACGAACGGCTTCCACCACAGGCGCAACTGCCAGCGCCCCTCCCCGTCCGGCTGGCCGAGCACGGTATAAAGCTGGCCATCCCACAAGGTCGCAATCGCGCTCTCGCTGGTCGTCGTCGCCGGCGTCGAGAAGAAGCGCGACTGCGGGCGTAGCACAAGCCGCTCGTCGCCACGCGTCGCCGACAGGCGCGCCTCCAGCGCCGACCAGCCTTCGCCGACCACCGGCTTGATCCCGTCGAGGCGGACGGTGAACGGCCCGACGCGCGCCGGCTGACCGACCTCGACCGCGAGCAGCGTCTCGCTGGTGAAGGCCGCGTCCGACGCCATGCCGGCGAGGCTGACCGCTATGCCCAGGTGCGCGACCACCATGCCCCAGGTGAATAGAGGCGTGCGCCGCAGGTCACGGCCGACCAGCGGCAGGACGCTGGCGACGGCGAGGCCGGCCGCCAGGGACAGGCCGATCGTCGGAAATGGAGGCACAGGCCCGAAGGCGACCAGAGCCGCGGCGGCAAAACAGGTCGCGGCGATCGGCCAGGTCAGCCGGCCGACCAATTGGCCGGCATCGTCGCGCCGCCAGCGGACCAGCGGTCCGACCGCCATGACGACGACTAGCGCCAGCGCGATCGGGCCCGCGGTCTTGTTGAAGAAGGGCGGCCCGACCGACAGTTGCACGCCGAAGCTCGCCGCGACCAATGGATAGAGCGTGCCGATCAGCACGATGCCGAGGATGACGGACAGCAGCAGGTTGTTGATCACCAGCCCGCCCTCGCGGCTGACCGGATCGAAGGTGGTGCCGGCACGCACCTTGCCGATGCGCGCGCCGAACAGCGCCAGCGCACCGCCGATGTAGAGGGCGAGCAGCACCAGGATGAAGGTGCCGCGGCGCGGATCGACGGCAAAGGCGTGGACGCTGGTCAGGATGCCGCTGCGCACCAGGAAGGTGCCGATCATCGACATCGAGAAAGCGACGACTGCCAGCATCACCGTCCAGGCGCGCAGACCGTCGCGCGTCGCCAGCACGGTCACCGAATGGAGCAGCGCCGTCGCCGCGAGCCACGGCATCAGCGAAGCATTCTCCACCGGGTCCCAGAACCACCAGCCGCCCCAGCCGAGCTCATAATAGGCCCAATAGCTGCCGGCGGTGATGCCGAGCGTCAGGAATATCCAGGCGGCAAGCACCCACGGACGCATCGCGCGCGCGAACACCGGCCCGACCTGCCCGGTGACCAGCGCGCCGACCGCGAAGGAGAAAGCGACGGAGATGCCGACATAGCCGAGGTAGAGCGTCGGCGGATGGAAGGCGAGGCCGGGGTCCTGCAGCAGGGGGTTGAGCCCGAGGCCGTCGGGCGGTGCCGGGCTGACCCGGTCGAACGGATTGGAGGAGAAGAGCAGGAAGGCGTAGAAGCCCAGCGCCAGCGCCGCCTGCGCACCCAGCGTCGCCACGAGGGTGCGGGCGTCGAGGCGGCGTTCGACCAGCGCCACCGCGCCGCCGGCGAGGCCGAGGATCGCGACCCACAGCAGCATCGACCCTTCATGATTGCCCCAGGCGCCGGCGAATTTGTAGATCCAGGGTTTGGACGAATGGCTGTTCTCGACGACGACGCGCACCGACGTGTCGGAGGCGAGGAAGACGCCGATCAGCGCTGCCATGGCGATGATCGCCAACGCGCCTTGCGCGATCGCCACCGGGCGCACGCCGGCGATCACCGCCTCCCGACCTCGCGCCACGCCGGCGGCGGCGAGCATCAGCTGCAGCAGCGCGAGCGCAGCGGCGAGCCACAGCGCGGCAAGGCCGGTCTCGGCGATCATTTCTCCAGCGTCTTGGTTTCGTGCATCGCGCCCGCCACCTGCGGCGGCATGTATTTCTCGTCATGCTTGGCGAGCAGATTGGTGGCGGTGAAGCTGCCGTCGGGGTTGAAATGCCCTTCCGCGACGACGCCGGAGCGTTCGCGGAACAGATCGGGCGTGATGCCGGCGAAGGTGACGGGCGTCGTCGCCTGCCCGTCGCCGACGACGAAGCGGACCGTCACGCCGTCGTGCGCGCGCCGGATCGATCCCGCCTGCACCATGCCGCCGAGCCGCACCGCGCGGCCGAGCGGCAGGCCGTCGCGCTTCGCGTCGGACGGTGCGTAGAAGAAGCTCGCCTGATCCTTCAGTGCCGACATGGCGAGCAGCGCCGCGGCGACGATCGCCGCGACCGCCAGGATCGCGAGGGTCAGGCGCTGGTTCTTCGGCGTCATTTCTCGGCCCGGCGCATCGCGATCCAGCTGGCGAGCGCAAGCGCGCCGGCGCCGGCGAGCGTCACGGCATAAGCGGCGACGACGAACGGCCAAGGGTTCATGCGCGCGCCATCCGGCGCAGCCGCGCCTCCGCCTTGGTGCGTGCGAGTTCGGCCCGCATTCGCATCAGCACGATGCCGGCGAACAGCAGGGTAAAGCCCGTCACGGTGAAGCCGAGCGGCCAGAGGATCGACGGCGCGATGGTCGATCCGGTGACACCGATCGACGGCCCTTGGTGCAACGTGTTCCACCACACCACCGAATAGCGGATCACCGGCAGCAGCACGGTGCCGCCGATACCATAGAGCGCCGGAATGCGGCCATCGCCGCCGCGCTCCGCATCGGCGCGAGCGAGCGCCATATAGCCGCAATAGACGAAGAAGAGCAGCAGCATCGACGTCAGCCGCCCGTCCCACTGCCACCACGTGCCCCAGGTCGGCCGGCCCCAGATCGAGCCGGTGACGAGACACAAGGCCGCGAAGGTCGCGCCGGGCAGCGCGATCGCCCGCGCGGCGACCTGCGCCAGCGGGTGTCGCCAGACGAGGAAGGCGATGCTGGCGATCGCCAGCCCGCTCCAGCCGCCCATGCCGAGCCAGGCGGCGGGGACGTGAATATAGAGGATGCGGACCGTCTCGCCCTGCAGATAGTCGGGCGGGGTCTGAGTCAGCCCGGCCCAGCAGCCGATCGCGGTCAGCACCACGCCGGCGAGCGTCAGCAGCGGCGTCAGCGGCCGGGCAAGGCGCAGGAAACGCGCAGGATTGGCAAGGGCGTGGAGGCTCGGCACGGTGGTGCCGGTCATAGGGTGGAAAGCCGCACCCGCCAAGCGGCCATGCTCCCCGCAACATCTCTCCGTCCCGGGGCGGGAGGGGGCAAGTCCGGTCCCCTGATCATCATGACATCCCGTCGATCCGCTATTGCGAGCGGAGCGGAGCAATCCAAAGCGTCTTGGTCCGGCCCTGGATTGCTCGCTACGCTCGCAATGACGATCTGTGTCGACCGGTGGCAGACCCGCGTCCGCCAAGATCCCGCGCTCGTTCAGCCGCGGCCGATCAGCCGCTGCGCGATCGTGTCCGCAACCTCCGCAGCCGGGCGGCCGGTGCGGTCGCTTTCGTCCCACACTTCGTTGAGGCGCGCCGGAATCTTGTCGATGCGCGCCATCACCT
>JAEWJQ010000056.1 GCA_023386515.1 Pseudomonadota bacterium
GGATCAGGCCGATGCCGAACTTGAACGGCGCGCTCGGCTCGATGCCGCGCTTGCCCATCGCGGTCCACAACAGGCCGAACAGCGGCGCGAGCGTGATGATGAAGAAGCTGTTGACCGACTGGAACCACGACGCCGGCATGTCGAAGCCGAAGATGGTGCGGTCCACCTGCTGGTCGGTATAGACGCTGAGCGACGAGCCGGCCTGTTCGAACAAGGCCCAGAACAGCGGCGACAGGGCGATCAGGAACAGCGCCGCGAAGATGCGGTGCCGCTCGACCGGCGGCAGGCGGCGGAAGCTGGTCAGCAGGATGTAGACGACGGTCAGCGCCGCCGCGGCGAGCAGCAGCGTGCCGACCGCCCCCTGGCTGCGCACCAGCCACCAGCACAGCGCGATCATCACCAATGCGCCGGCATAGATGGCCCATTCGATCGACAGGCCGACCGGCGAACGCTGCTTCAGCGCCGCCGGCACCGGCGGCTCGCCGACGTCGTAGAGCGCGCCGCGGCACAGCACGAAGACGACCAGGCCCAACGCCATGCCGATCCCCGCCGCGCCGAAGCCCCACGACCAGCCGACCCGCTCGCCGAGATAGCCGACGAGCAGCGGCCCGACGAAGGCGCCGGTGTTGATGCCCATGTAGAAGATCGAGAAGGCGCCGTCGCGTCGCGTGTCGTCACGCTTGTAGAGCGCGCCGACCAGCACCGAGATATTCGCCTTCAGAAAGCCCGTGCCGACGATGATCAGCGCCAGCGCGAGGTAGAAGCCGTTGAGCGCGCTGCCCTGCTGCCCCACCGGCCCTTCGACCAGCGCGATCATCAGATGGCCGAGCGTGATGAAGATGCCGCCGGCCAGCACCGCCTTGCGCGGCCCGAGATATTTGTCGGCGATATAGCCGCCGATGATCGGCGTGATGTAGACCAGCGACGTATAGGCGCCGTAGATCGCATAGGCCGGCTGTTCGCCGAACAGGAAATGCTTGGTCAGGTAGAAGACCAGGATGGCGCGCATCCCGTAATAGGAAAACCGCTCCCACAGCTCCGCGAAGAAGAGCATGAACAGCCCACGCGGATGCCCCAGGAAGGTCTTGGCGGTGGCCGGTACGCCGCCTCCCGCCGTTGCTGTACTTGCCATGTGGTGAAGCTGCTCCCGTACATTGCGCCGTGGCGGCGTCCTCTCGCGGCGGCAAAGTAACGGGTTGGGAGCGGGTGTAAACGGCTGTCCCGCGCTCACCTCACCCTTCCGACGCTACGTGCCGCCCTCCCTCTCCCGGCGGGAGAGGGAAAAGGTCGCGTGGCGACCGACAGGGTGAGGGTGGTCCGGAACGCCTACGAGGACTACATCGCCGCTCATGTTCAATGACACGTCCACCCCGCTGTCGCTCCTCGCCACCCGCCGTTCGGGCAAGCCGCGCGATCTCGTCGCGCCCGGACCGGATGCCGCGCAGCTCGACCGCATCCTCGCCATCGCCGCGCGCACGCCCGACCATGGCAAGCTGGCGCCCTGGCGCTTCGTCATTGTCGGCGACGACCGGCGCGACGCGCTCGCCCAGCTGCTGGTCGACGCCTGCCGCGCCGAACGGCCGGAGGCCTCGCAGAAGGAGCTGGACGGGCTCGACCAATTCGCGCGCCAGGCGCCTGCGCTGGTCGTCGTCCTGTCCTCGCCCAAGGTGAACAGCCCGATTCCGC
Organism: Pseudomonadota bacterium; assembly: GCA_023386515.1. Next base: position 1,687 of record JAEWJQ010000056.1, read on the forward strand.
TGTGGGAGCAGGAACTGTCCGCCGGTGCGGCGACGATGAACCTGCTGCATGCGGCCCATGCGATGGGCTTCGCAGGCGGCTGGCTGACCGGCTGGCCGGCCTTCTCGCCGCGGGTGCGCGACGCCTTCGGCGCGGCGCCGGAAAAGATCGCCGGCTTCGTCTTCCTCGGCACGCCGGGACGACCGCTCGACGAACGGCCGCGCCCCGACCTCGCGCAGATCGTCTCACGCTGGGACGGGTAATTTGATTGCCGGAATGAGCTTGGACCTTTTGCGATTTTGCTGTATTAAAGCAGCATGACAGCTCTCAGCAACGAGGACAGCCCGGTCTATATCCGGCTACGCGGCACCATCGCGGCGGGAATCCTGCGCGGCGACTATGGCGCCGGCGACCAGTTGCCCTCGGTGCGGGCGTTCGCCGCCGAACATGGCGCCAACCCGTTGACCGTCGCCAAGGCCTATCAGAGCTTCCAGGACGACGGTTACGTCGAGGTGCGGCGCGGCGTCGGCATGTTCGTGCTGCCCGGCGCGGCGGAGAAGCTGCGGCGCGCGGAATGCGACAATTTCGTCCGCAACCAATGGCCGCGCATCCGCGACTATATCGATCTGCTCGGCCTCGACGCGCAGGACCTGCTGGAGCGCGAGCGGGTCTGAGGGCCCTCTTCGCGGAAACCGTGCGTCATCGCGGCGGCGGCGTCTTCTTCACCTTCGTCATCCCCGCGGAGGCGGGGATCCAGAGACGCTGACGCTGCAACCCTTTCGACGAACTGCGTGTCTGGATTCCCGCCGGCACGGGAATGACACGGGCGGACGAAGGGCCCGGCTTCAGAACAGCCCCAGGCTTTCCACCTCGTCCTTGGTCAGGTCGATGCCGAACATCAGGCTCATCCGCATGCGATAGACGCGCGGGTCGGTGATCTCCGCCGCCGTCTCGTCGTCGCCGGCGCGGCGATGGTAGCGGCGGTCGGTCAGGCCGGCGAGACCGTGCGGCAACACGATGCTGGCGATGGTCAGCTGGGTGAAGCGGCTGTCGGTTGCGGTCGACGTCCAGTGGTTCGACAAAGCGAGATCGACCGCCGCCACCGCATCGGTGGTGAAGCTGTATTGCGGCTGCCAGCCAGGCCCTGCGCCGCGGCCATCGGTCGACCCCGCCGCACCGGTCCGGTACAGCATCCAGCCGTGTTCTTCATCGGTATCGAGCCGGAAGCGGGCGCCGTCGGGCGCGACGACTTCGGCGCCGGGCTCGACCGGCATCACCGGCGCATAGCTGCCGCCGAAGCCGGGGTCGGCGATCCAGTCGCGGCCGTCGATCGACACCAGGCTGAGCGTATGGGTCCGCGGCGGCGTCGGCCCCTGCTGCACGTCGGTGCCCAGCCAGACGCGGGCGAGCAACGGCCGCGCCGCAAAGCCGAGCGCTGCCAGCGCGTCGAGGAACAGCCGGTTCTGCTCGAAGCAATAGCCGCCGCGCTTGCCGGTCACCAATTTGGCGAACACCGCGTCGCTGTCGATCGCGATGCCGCGGCCGAGACGGACGTCGAGATTCTCGAACGGGATGGCGAGCCGATGCTCGCGCTGCAGGCGGCCGAGACCCTCCGCATCGGGGGTGACGCGGGCGGGCAGGTTGATGCGGGCGAGATAGGCGTCGAGATCGAACATGACCGGCTATTCGAGGGGATTTCCGTCGATGGCAAGGGTGAGGGCCCTGCTGCGGTCGGGGAGCATCCGCGTCATACCGTCAACCCCACGCGGTCGGGGGTCCAGACTGGCGAGCCTCGCGGCTCCCTCCGGAGCGTGGCGGGTCTGGATTCCCACCTGCGGGGGGATGACGGTTGACTAGGAGGAGTCCCGTCCGGGTCGACGCGGTCAGGCCGCGAACGCCTCGGCCGGCACCGCGTAGAGCACCTCGGCGCTGGCCGTCGCGGCGGCGCACAGGCCCAGCGCTTCGGGTACGATCTGGTCGAGGTAGAAGCGCACTGCGGCACGCTTGACCGCCTGCGTCTGGTCGTCGCCCGTCGCCAGCCGGCCCTGCCGTTCCATCAGCCAGCCGCAGGTCGCAACCGACAGCATGGTGAGGAAGGGATAGCTCGCCGCCAGTTTGTCGTCGGCGTCGGCGGTGGCGAGGCGGCGGCCGATCTGCTCGCAGGCATCGACCAGCGCGATCAGATCGTCGTGCTGCGCCTCCGCCCGGATGTCGGCGACGAGCGCCGCGAAGGCGCCGCCGTTGTCTAGGGCGAGCTTGCGTCCGACGAGATCGGCGGCCTGGATGCCGTTGGTGCCCTCGTAGATCGGTGTGATCCGCGCATCGCGGAAATATTGCGCGGCGCCGGTCTCCTCGACGAAGCCCATGCCGCCATGCACCTGCACGCCGATGCTCGCGACCTCGTTGCCGATGTCGGTGCCGTGC
>JAEWJQ010000110.1 GCA_023386515.1 Pseudomonadota bacterium
ACCCGATCCCGATCGACGTGCTCGGTGCGGCTCCGCCGCACCGCCACCCGGCGGCCAGGGAAGCATGCGATGCGTGCGACCTTTGAGACTTTCCAGACGGGGTGAACGGCGGTCCCCGGATCGTAAACCGCCAGCTCTGGGGTTCCGTGACACGGCCCCTTAACGAACGAAGGAAGTGAATCATGCGTCATCGCGTCGGCGGCCGTAAGCTGCAGCGTACCTCGGCCCATCGTCTGGCCCTGTTCCGCAACATGTCGGCCGCGCTCATCAAGCACGAGCAGATCACCACCACCGTCGCCAAGGCGAAGGAACTGCGTCCCTACGTCGAGAAGCTGATCACGCTGGCGAAGAAGGGTGGTCTGTCCAACCGTCGTCTCGCCCATGCGCGCCTGCTCGACGATGCGCAGCTGGTGAAGCTGTTCGACGTCCTGGCGTCGCGCTACGCCGATCGCAACGGCGGCTACACCCGCATCATCAAGGCCGGCATCCGCGCCTCGGACGCCTCGCCGATGGCGATCATCGAGTTCGTCGACCGCGACGTGTCGGCCAAGGGCCAAGATTCCGGCCCGGTGATGACCGACGAGGACTTCGACGAAGCCGCCTGATCGGCATCGTCGCCGGTAACGGCAATGCGGGGGCGCGTCGGCAACGGCGCGCCCTTCGTGCGTTCAGCGTTCGGTCAGATGCGGACTAATATGGTCTCTCCGTTGGCTCGGTCAGTCTGGCGATCCAGGGGAACGATGCGACGCATAGTGGCGATGGGGTTGATCGGCTTGGCGGCTTCGAGCAGCGCGGCGCACTCTCGGCCGCAAAGCACGGATGGCTCGACACTGACATCGCCGTCGCTGGATCTTGACCGGCAACGGGCAAGGCAACGGGATCATGCAGTTACCTCTCATGCGCTTGACGTAATGGCCGAGACAATGATGGGCACGCGTCCGGCGGCCTCGCGCCGGAAGGGGGCGGTTGATCTCCACCCGTCCCGCCATCGCATTCCCGATTTCAGTCGCACCGACGACAGTGCGGTTCCGCTGGAACCGCATCGCCCGGCGCGTCCCGACGCGCAACCGCCATCGACGGTGCCCTTGGTGCTCAAGCTGCTGCCCGGCATGCAATAGCAGCAGGCGTTGGAGTCCTGCCGGCCGGGCTTGGCCTCGTCTGGCTGCGCCGCTAAGGCCGGCGCCATGCAGCACAGCGACAGCATCCTCATCATCGACTTCGGCAGCCAGGTCACCCAGCTCATCGCGCGGCGGGTGCGTGAAGCGGGTGTCTATTCGGAGATCGCACCCTTCCAGTCGGCGGACGAGGCGTTCGACCGGATCAAACCGGCAGGGATCATCTTGTCGGGCGGCCCCGCCTCCGTCACCGCGCAGAACAGCCCGCGCGCGCCGCAGCGCTTCTTCGAGGCGGGGGTGCCGATCCTCGGCATCTGCTATGGGCAGCAGCTGATGAGCGCGCAGCTTGGCGGCAATGTCGTCGTCTCGGGTGACGGCGGCGAGTTCGGCAAGGCGTTCGTCGACATCAAGTCGGGATGCGCACTGTTCGACGGGCTCTGGACGGCCGGCGAGCGCCACCAGGTGTGGATGAGCCACGGCGACAAGGTCGACTCGCTCGCGCCGGGTTTCGCGCCGGTCGCGACCTCGGAAGGGGCGCCCTATGCGATCGTCGCGGACGAAGCACGGCGCTTCTATGGCGTGCAGTTCCATCCGGAAGTCGTCCACACGCCGGACGGCGGCAAGCTGATCGCCAATTTCGCGCGTCACGTCTGCGGTCTCGCCGGCGACTGGACGATGGCGGAATTCCGCGAGGCGAAAATCGCCGACATCCGCGCTCAGGTCGGCAGCGGCAAGGTGATCTGCGGCCTGTCCGGCGGCGTCGACTCGGCGGTCGCGGCGCTGCTGATCCACGAGGCGATCGGCGACCAGCTGACCTGCGTCTTCGTCGACGGCGGCATCCTGCGTGCGGGCGAGGCCGAACAGGTCGTCGGCCTGTTCCGCGGCCACTACAATATCCCGCTCGTCCATGTAGAGGCGCAGGACCTGTTCATGGACGGCCTCGCCGGTGTCACCGACCCGGAGGCGAAGCGCAAGTTCATCGGCAAGACCTTCATCGACGTGTTCGAGGCGGAGGCGAAGAAGATCGGCGGGGCGGAGTTCCTCGCCCAAGGCACGCTCTATCCCGACGTGATCGAGAGCGTCAGCTTCACCGGCGGCCCGTCGGTGACGATCAAAAGCCATCACAATGTCGGCGGCCTGCCCGAGCGGATGAACATGAAGCTCGTCGAGCCGCTGCGCGAGCTGTTCAAGGACGAGGTTCGCGTCCTCGGTCGCGAGCTGGGCCTGCCGGAGATCTTCGTCGGCCGTCATCCATTCCCGGGACCCGGCCTCGCCATCCGGATTCCCGGCGAGGTGACCCGCGAGCGCTGCGACATTCTCCGCAAGGCGGATGCCATCTACCTCGAAGAGATCCGCAACGCCGGCCTGTACGATGCGATTTGGCAGGCCTTCGCGGTGCTGCTGCCGGTGCGCACCGTGGGGGTGATGGGCGACGGCCGCACCTATGATTCGGTGCTGGCCCTGCGCGCGGTCACGTCCACCGATGGCATGACAGCGGAGGTGTTCGACTTCCCCGGAGACTTCCTGCCCCGAGTCGCGACTCGCATCGTCAACGAGGTGAAAGGCGGCAATCGGGTCGTCTACGACTATACTTCCAAACCCCCAGGCACAATTGAATGGGAGTGATTGCTACGACGGACGGTCGAATGAGGTCTGACCGCGCGATGTTCCGCCTGCTTCGAATGTCGAAGTGACGGTTGCGAGGCAAGGACGCGGTACCGACCATTGGTGCCGCCCTCCCGATTCGCAAGGACGCATCGCCGGCGCCTTCTCCTACCGCCACCATGGACGATTGTGTGTGTTGCAATGCCGGGAAACGGACTTGCATTTGCCGCAAGCGCCGAACCTCGCCACATGAAGGTCATGCTGCATTGCGGCAAAGCATGAAAGACCTCCCCATGTTCAGCTTGATCGCCCTGTTTTTCGAATACCGTCGCCTCGCCGCTCAGACGCCCGCCATCCCGTTGTCGCGTCCGGTATTGGCCAACGACCGCGGCGCCGCCATGCCGGTTCGCCTCGCCGCCTGACCGCGTCTGTTCTCAGCGTGGGGTGAGCTGGATCAGCGCCCCTCCGCTGCCGTCGCGCAGCACCCACAAGGTTCCGTTCGGCCCCTCCGCCACATCGCGGATACGGTCGCCCAGCCCAATTCGGGCAACTTCGGCGGCGGTGTTGCCGCTGACCCGGACCCGCACGATGCCCTGCTGCACCAAGCCAGCCAGCAAGAAATCTCCCGTCCAGCCGCTGAACGCGTTGCCGCGATACTGGATCATCCCGCCCGGCGCGATTACCGGCGTCCAACTGATCAGCGGCGGCGCATAGGCCGCATTGGTGCTGTGGCGCGGGATCGGCGTGCCGTCGTAATTGTCGCCCTCAGAGACGCGTGGCCAGCCATAGTTGCGGCCCGGTTCGATCAGGTTGAACTCGTCGCCGCCCGCCGGACCCATCTCACTTTCGAACAGCCGGCCGTCGCTGGCGAAGACCAGGCC
>JAEWJQ010000143.1 GCA_023386515.1 Pseudomonadota bacterium
TGCCTCTTCCTTCGCTGCCTTCTTCTCTTCGATCGCGGCCTTGTGCGCCGCGCGACGCTCTGCCTCTGCGGCCTCCTTGGCGGCGCGGGCTGCGGCACGGGCGGCGACCGCCTCCGGATCGGGGGCAGCCTTGTTGCGCAATTTGTCGAGCGCCGCGGCCTTGGCGTCACGCGACGCGGATGCGCGCTGCGAGAAATCGGGTGTCTTGTATCCTGCCATATCGACCTTTCCGTCGCTGTTGCCGCCTTGCCCCAACGCCTGGCGATGCGGGAAGGCCCAATGCACAACGGCCTCGCATCGCTGCGAGGCCGTCGGAGAAAGTGGTGGACGCACTTGGGCTCGAACCAAGGACCCGCTGATTAAGAGTCAGCTGCTCTACCAACTGAGCTATGCGTCCGTGACCGGTGATGCGCGGCGCCTTGGTGAAGCGCCGACCGCGTCGGGAGGCGCGCAATTACCATCGTGTCGGCACGATGCAACCCCTTTTTTGCCTACCAGCGGACGCGGCGCCGATTTTCCCGGTCGATCGACATCATGATGCCCAGGCACAGCAGAACCGTCATCTGCGCCGAACTGCCGAAGCTGACCAGCGGCAGCGGGATGCCGACGACGGGGGCCAGCCCCATCACCATCGCAAGGTTGATCGCCACGTAGAAGAAGATCGTCGTCGCCAGGCCGGCAGCGGTCAGCCGCGAGAAGCGGGTGCCGGCATTCTGACCGACGTTGATGCCCCAGCGGATGACGAGCAGAAAGGCGAGGATTAGCAGGCAGCCGCCGATCAATCCCCATTCCTCCGCCATCGTCGCGAAGACAAAGTCCGTCTGTCCCTCCGGCAGATAGTCTAGGTGGCTCTGTGTGCCCTGCAGGAAGCCCATGCCCCACAGGCCGCCGGACCCGATCGCAATCTTCGACTGGCTGATATGGTAGCCGGTGCCGAGCGGATCGCTTTCGGGGTCGAGGAAGATCAGCACGCGGTTGCGTTGATAGCCGTGCAGCAGGAAATTGACCGCGAGCGGCGCCGCCACTGCCACCGCCATCGCACCGCCGACGAACAGGCGCAGCGGCACGCCGGCGAGGAACATGATCGTCGCGCCGCCGGCGCAGACCATCAGGGCGGTGCCGAGGTCGGGCTGTTTCATGATCAGCGCCGCGGGCAGGCCGATCAGCAGCGCCGCGGGCCAGATCGCGCTGAACCGCCGCGTCTCGTTGGCGGGCAGCATGTCGTAGAAGCGCGCGCAGGCGAGCACGATCGCCGGCTTCATCAGCTCGGACGGCTGCAGGCGGATGAAGCCGAGGTCGAGCCAGCGCTGGCTGCCGCCCCGCACGGCGCCGAGCAATTCGACGAAGATGAGCAGCACGACGAGCCCGCCGTAGGCCGGCAGGGCGCCGGACCGCCAGACCCGCTCCGGCACGTAGGACAAAGCAATCGCACCGGCGACGAAGACGTAGAAGCGCAGGCCCTGCGACAGCGCCCAGGGCCGCAGCGAGCCGCCCGCTGCGGAATAAAGCACGACCTGGCCGAAGGTGCCGATCGCGACGACCAGCAGGATCACCTTCCACGGCAGGCGAGCGATCGGATCGGGAACGATGCCGTTACGGCTCACTGATCGTCGCTCCGTTCGGTCGAGCCGCTTTCCGCGACGGTGTCACCCGCGCTTTCGTTGACCAGCGCGGCCTGGGTCTGGTTGGCAAGATCGGTCGCCGCCTCGACCGCGGCCGAATCGCTCGGCACGACCGCGTCGGTCTTGGTCGCCTGGACCGCGGGGGCGGGGCTATGGGCGGCGCGATAGGCCGCCGCCTCCGCGGTCATCCGCGTCGCGATATCGCCACCCCAGGTCGGCTCCATCTCGGCCAGGCTGGTCATCGCACGCTGCTTGTCGAACAGATAGGTCATGATGTCGCGGCCGATCAGCGGCGCGTCGAGGTTGCGGACGGTGTGGCCGTTATGCTCGAGCGCGATGCCGAGCGCATATTTGGGATTGTCGGCCGGCGCAAAGGCGATCAGCAGCGCGTGGTCGCGCAGCTTGAAGGGCAATTGCCCGTTCTTCAGCACGCCCGCCCGCCGTTCCGCCATGGTGATGCGGCGGACCTGTGCGGTGCCGGTCTTCGCCGCCAGCGCCACGCCGGGCACGTACATCCGCGCCGCGCCGCCGGTACCGCCGCTGTTGACCACGCCGAACATCGCATTGCGCACGACCGCCAGATCCTCGGCCGGGAAGGGCAGCGGCGCGGCGTCGCGATGCACATGATCGGTGAGCAGGCTGGGCTGGATCATCCGGCCGGACGCGAGCCGCGACGCCATCACCGCCAGCTGCAACGGGTTGGCGAGCACATAGCCCTGGCCGATCGAGGCGTTGAGGCCGTCGGCGACAGTCCAGCGATTCTTGTACTTGCGCAGCTTCCACGCCGAATCGGGGACGGTGCCGTAGCGCTGGGTGGCGAGTGGCAGGTCGAATTTCTGACCCAACCCCATCATCCGGGCGACCGGCGCGATCGCGTCATAACCCTGGCGCCGGATCATCTCGTAGAAATAGATGTCGCAGCTCTGCTCGATCGCGCCCTTGAGGTCGAGCGCGCCATGGCCGCCCTTTTTGTGGCAGTGGAAGATGCCGGTACCGACCCGCATCGCACCGGTGCAGACGACGCGATCGGTCGCCTTGACCCCCGAATGCAGCAGCGCCAGCCCGTTCATCGGCTTCACCGTCGATCCCGGCGGATACAGGCCCTGCGTCACCTTGTTCATCAGTGGAACGTGGTCGTTCTCCGACAGCATCTGCCATTCGAGATGGCTGATGCCATTGGAGAAGCTGTTCGGATCGTAGGCCGGCACGGAAACCATCGCGAGGATCTCGCCCGTGTTGCAATCCATCACGACCGCGGAACCGGAATTGGTGCCGAGCCGGCGTGCCGCATAATCCTGCAAAGCGGCATCGATGGTGAGCCGCTGCGTCTTACCGGGTATGTCGGGCCGTGTGGCGAGTTCGGCGACCAGCTTGCCGCGGGCGGTGACCTCCAGCCGCTTGGCGCCGGCGGTGCCGCGCAGTTGGCCCTCGAGCATCTTCTCGAGCCCGTCCTTGCCGATCTTGAACCCCGGCGTGACGAGCAAGGGGTCGTGCGTCGCCTTATATTGTTCGGCGGTGGGCGTGCCGACATAGCCGGTCAGGTGCGCGACCGCCGCGCCGCCGGGATAGTGGCGGGCGAAGCCGCGGGTCGGCTCGACGCCCGGCAGCTCCGGCTGGCGCAGCGACACCGCGGCGAAGCGCTCCCAGTCGATATTCTCCGCCACCTGCACCGGCTGGAAGCCCGCAGCGCCCTTCAGGTCGAGCTTGATCCGCTCGATCTCTTCGGGCGGCAGCTGCAGGATACGGGCGAGGAGGCCGAGCGTGCGGTCGGGATCCTCGAGCCGGTCGGGGATGATGTCGACGCGGAAGTCGGTGCGGTTATTGGCGATCGGTGCGCCGTGCCGATCGATGATCCAGCCGCGGCGCGGCGGAATCTTGGTCAGGCTGACGCGATTGCTCTCCGCCATCGCATTGTATTTCTCGTTCTGCGCGATCGCCAGCCAGCCCATGCGGCCGGCGAGCAGCGCCCCGACGCCGAGCTGCGCCGTGCCGAGCAGCCAGGCGCGGCGCGAGAAGCTGTAGGTCTGCATCGCCTCGGTCACGATGCGGTTTGCTCGCTTCACGCCGCGACACCCCGCTTGCGGTCGATCCACGCGACGAGGCGGGCGGACAGGGGGAAGAGCAGCACGGCGATCACGATCTGCGCCACTAGCACGGTATCCACGCGCGCGCCGAACGGCAGTGCGATCCAGCGCCCGGCGATCAGGCAGAAGGCAAGGGCGCCGCTGGCGATCAGCCAATCCTGCCAGAAGTCGCGAAACACCAGCCGCTGCTCGATCAGGTCGATGGCAAGGAAACAGGCGGACCAGAGCAGCACGGCCGAGCCGAGCGGCTGGCCGCTGACCAGATCGTCGACGAAGCCGAGCGGCGCCGCCGCCCAGGGGCGCAGGGCGAAGCGGGCGAGCAGCCGCCAGGTGAGGAGCATGATCAGCCCGAGCGGCGGCAGCAGCGCGAGGCTGGCGACCACCGGAATGACTGCGCCGACCAGCGAGGCGGCGAGCACGCTGATCC
>JAEWJQ010000174.1 GCA_023386515.1 Pseudomonadota bacterium
TCGTTGCGCCGCCGGCCGCCGTGCCGGTACCGAGCGCCGCGACCGCCGTGGTGCAGCCGCTGCCGGCGCACTGACCGCGGCGGCCTCGGCCAAGCGTCACATCGCCGTCCAGCCGCCGTCGACCGACAGGTTGGCGCCGGTGATCGCCTTGGCTTCGTCACGGCACAGGAACAGCGCCAGCGCCGCCACCTGTTCGGGCGTGACGAACGCCTTGGTCGGCTGCGCGGCGAGCAGCACGTCGTTCATCACTTGCTCGCGGGTCAGGCCGCGGGCCGCCATCGTGTCGGGGATCTGCGCCTCCACCAGCGGCGTCCAGACATAGCCGGGCGAGATGCAATTGACCGTCACGCCAGCCTGCGCGACCTCCAGCGCCACCGTCTTGGTCAGGCCGGCAAGGCCGTGCTTGGCCATCACATAGGCCGATTTGTTCGGGCTGGCGACCAGGCTGTGCGCACTGGCGGTCGAGATGATCCGGCCCCAGCCCGCCGCCTTCATGTGCGGCACCGCCGCCTTCATCGCATACCAGGCGCTCAGCAGGTTGATCTGGACGATCGCGAGCATCTTGTCGTCGGGGAATTGGTCGATCGGTGCGACATGCTGGACGCCGGCATTGTTGACGAGGATGTCGACCGACCCCGTCTCGCGCGCCGCCCGATCGATCATCGCCGCGATCGCGTCCGGCTGGGTCATGTCCGCCGCATCGTACAGCGCCGCCGCACCGCTCGCCGTCGCCAGCTCGCCGCGGGTCGTCTCGATCGCCGCCGCATCGCCGAAGCCGTTGATCACCACCGCGGCCCCTTCCGCGGCAAAGGCGCGCGCATAGGCCAGGCCGATGCCGGAAGTGGAACCGGTGATAACGGCGGTCTTGCCCTTCAGGAACATAGCGCTTCTCCTCTTTATGCCATGCTCCATGCCCGTTCCAGGCAAGGCGTTGCAACCGTGACGCGTCCCGCGCATTTCGTAACGCGAGCAGAACGGAGACATGCCCCATGCGCCTCGACGATTTCGATCCCAACATTGACGTCGAGGATCAGGGCAACACCGGTGGCGGCGGCTTCGGCGGTGGCGGCGGTGGCGGTCTGCTCTTCGGCCTGCTGCCGCTGATCGGCAGCCGCTTCGGCTGCGGCGGTATCGTCGTCGTGTTGCTGCTGCTCGCGGTGTTCGGCGGTCTCGGCAACCTCGGCAGCATCCTCGGCGGCGGTGGTGGCAGCGGCACGCAGGTGACGCGCAGCGCCCCGTCCGAAGGCAAGGGCGCGACCGCGGTCTGCTCGTCCGAGCCCGACAAGCGCGCCGCCTGCAACGCGTTCAGCTCCGCCGACAAGACGTGGCAGGCGATCTTCGCCCAGTCCGGCCAGCAATTCCGCGCGCCCGGCCTGACCTTTTTCGACCAGAACGGCCGGTCGGGCTGCGGCGCCGCGCAGTCGGCGATGGGGCCCTTCTACTGCCCGACCGACCAGCGCATCTATCTCGACACCAGCTTCTTCAACGAACTCGCCAACCGCTTTGGCGCCAAGGGCGACTTCGCCCAGGATTACGTGATCGCGCACGAATTCGGCCACCATATCCAGAATCTTCTCGGCACGTCGGATCAGGTACAGCGTATCCAGCGCTCGTCGGGCGAGGCGGAGGGCAATGCCGCGTCGGTCCGCCTCGAACTGCAGGCCGATTGCTATGCCGGGGTCTGGGCGGCGAAGAACCGCGACCGGATGGACGCCGGCGACCTGCAGGAAGGGCTGACCGCCGCCAATGCGATCGGCGACGACACGCTACAGAAGGAGGCGCAGGGCCGCGTCGTTCCGGACAGCTTTACCCACGGCACCTCGGCGCAGCGCGTCTATTGGCTGAAGCACGGCTTCGAGACCGGCGACCCCGCGCAGTGCGACACGTTCAACAGCGGAGTCTGATGCAACGGCTGTGACCGTCTACAGCCCCTCCCCTTGTAGGGAGGGGCTGTGATGCCAGTTACACCCGGACGAGCATCTTCCCCATGTTGCCGCCGGAGAACAGCCCCAGGAACGCCTCCGGCATCCGCTCAAGACCCTCGACCACCGTCTCCTGCCGCTTCAGCTTGCCGTCCTGCAGCCAGCCGCCCATGTCACGATAGAAATCGGCCGCGCGATCGACATAGTCGCTGACGATGAAGCCCTGCATCCGCACGCGATTGCCGATCAGCCGCGCCAGGTACCGCAAGCAGGTCGGCTCGGCGCTGTTGTAGACGTCGATCATGCCGCAGATCGCGAAGCGCGCGTGCAGATTGGCATGCGCTAGCGCCGCATCGAGATGGTCGCCGCCGACATTGTCAAAATAAACGTCGATGCCACTGCGCGCGACCTCGCCCAGCGCCTTCACCACCGGCGTGTCGCCCTTATAGTCGATCACCGCGTCGGCGCCGAGCGACTGGACCCAGGCGCATTTGTCCGCCCCGCCAGCCGATCCGATGACATGGCATCCCTTGGCCTAGGCGATCTGCACCACGGTCGACCCGACCGCGCCCGCCGCGGCGGACACGAAGACGGTGTCCCCCTCCTTCAGCTGCGCGACCTCGATCAGGCCGAAATAGGCGGTCATTCCCGGCATGCCGAGCTGCCCCAGATAGGCCTGCGGGTCGATGTCGAGCTGCGGCAGCGGCTGCACCTGCTTGTCGGGCAGCACGGCCTCGTCGCGCCAGCCGGCGAAATGCTGGACCGTGTCGCCCGGCTTGAACTGGTCGGAACGGCTCTCCACCACCTGGCCGATCGCGCCGCCCTCCATCGGCTTGCCCAGCGCGAAGGGCGGCGTGTAGCTTTTCACGTCGTTCATTCGGCCGCGCATGTAGGGATCGACCGACAGCCATTGGTTGGCGATGCGCACCTCACCGTCTTCGAGCGGGCGCGAATCGAGGTCGATCAGCGCGAAATTGTCGGCCGTCGGCATGCCTTGCGGGCGCGACGTCAGGGTCCAGGCGCGGGGCATCATGATCTCCTTGCAAAGCGATGGCGCATCGTGGCGCGGCGGGTGGCCCGATGGCAACAGGGTTTCGGTTTGAAACTAAAAAGGCCCGGGTGGTGCCCGGGCCTTTCCGGCGGCCCTGCGGCCGCATCGTGCAGTCGCGGGCTCAGAGGCTGCCCGTGCCGCTCCGGTTCAGCGTGGTGCTGTCACCGCTCTTCTGCTCGGTCTGCCCCGCGGTCGAAGACCCGGCGCCGGTGGTCGAGGACATGCCGCCGGTCGTCGACTGGCCGCTGGTCGAGGTCGAGCGGTTCAGCGACGTCTGATTGGTCGCCGACGTGCCGCGATTGCTGCCGTCGGTGTTGTCGCCATAGCCGAACATCGCCTGGTTGCGCTCCTCGTCGCGCCACGCCGACTTGGCCTCGCTCGCGGTCTTCGACAGCGTGACCTTGCCGTCGACGCTCTTCAGCCAGCTCGACGGGATCGAATGGTGGCGGCCGCCGGCATCGGCATCGTTCTTGGTCAGCAGGATGCGATCGCCGCGCACCTTGTCGACGGTGCCGACATGTTCGCCGTCAGACCCGACGACGTCCTGATGCTCTTCGACCTTGTTCAGCAGATCGCGCTGGCCCTGCCGGTTGGTGCGCCACGACGAGAATTCATTCTCGAACTTGGTGCGATTCTCGTTGCGATATTCATCGTAGTCGCGGTCCAGCGCGGCGATCTGGCCACGGCGCCAGTGGCCGTAATCCTCGTCGCGATGGCCATAGCTGCGCCCGCTGTCGCGGTTGCCGTAGCTGTTCTCGTCGTAACGCGCATCCTGTTCGCGGCGACGCTCGGCATCCTCGTCACCGAACCACGAGCGAACCTCGTCGCCGGCGCGCGCGAAGAAGCCGCGCTCTTCATAGTCATAGCCCTGCGGCTGGCGGCCATAGCCCTGCTGGCGGTTCTGGTCGCGCTGGCCAGACTGCTGGCCGTAACCGCTGCGGTTCTCGTAACGGCTGCGCTGGTTATCGTCGTCGGCATGGCTGTAGTTGCCGACGTCGAGGAAGCGACGGCCGTCGTGCGAGTAGCTGCCGTGATAGTCCTGGCGCTCGCCGCCGTAGCGGTTCTGGTCGTTGCCACCGCCATAGCGGTTCTGGTCGTAGCCACCGCTGCGACCCTGTTCGTAGCGACCCTGTTCGTAGCGGTTCTGCTGGACGTAGCGGTTGTCCGAACCACCGCGATAGCTGCCGCTCTGGTAGCTGTCGTTGCGGCCGTAACCGCCCTGCGCGCCATAGCTGTCGCGGTCGCGGTTGAACCGCTCGCGGCTGTCGTAGCGCTGGTTGCCATATTCGCGACGACCGTAATCCTGACCGCTGTTGCGATCGTTACGGTCGTTGCGGTCGTCGTCATAGGCGCCGCTCGCCTGATAGTCGCGTGCGCTGGAATAGCTGTACGAGCGGCCCGAGCCGTAATCGTGTCCGTAGTCCTGCGTGTCGGAGCGGCCGTAATAGTCGCCCTGCGGATTGGTGTTCCGCGGGTAGCGTTCGTAGCCCATGATCGTCTCCTTGAAATAGAGCATCCTGCGGTTGCGGGGCGTCGATCTGCGCCCCTGCGTCCGAGAGTTAACAAGCATCAAAGCGGACCTTCGTTCCTGTCGTTCCGGGCGCGTAGCGACGAACTGCGCCGCAGAAATACGGCGTTTCGTCGCGATGTCTGGCGGTCGATTATTTGGGGAAGACGGCTCGGGCGCTGTTGCAACGCCGGAAAAGGCCCGCTAAGGGCGTCGCTCCCGGCGATGCCGGGTTCGGAGTGCGGGGCTGTAGCTCAGATGGGAGAGCGCTGCAATCGCACTGCAGAGGTCAGGGGTTCGATTCCCCTCAGCTCCACCACCCACTCCGACGACGCCGCATCGACCGCGCCACACCCATCGATCACGCCCAGCATCATGCCATTGACCCGGCGACGCGCCCGCGCGTTACAGGGGCGATGACCGCCGTTCCGATCCCCGCCGCGACGCTGATCCTGTTCCGCGAGGCGGGGGCCGGCCCACCCCAGATATTGATGGTCGAGCGCGCCGCGGCGATGGCCTTCGCGCCTGGTGCCATGGTCTTTCCCGGCGGCCGGATCGATCCGGGCGATCATGCCCTCGCCGATACGCAGGGCGAAAGCGACGACGCGCCGGCACGGATCGCCGCGATCCGCGAGACGATCGAAGAGGCCGGCGTTGCCATCGGCCTGTCCCCCTCCCCCGACGCGGCGACGATCGGACAGCTGCGTGCCGCGCTCCACGCCGGCCGGCCGTTCGCCGGGGCACTGGCCGCGGCCGGGCTGACGCTCGACCTCACGGCCCTCACGCCGTTCGCGCGATGGCGCCCCAATCATCGCACCACCCGGCTGTTCGATACCCTCTTCCTCCTCGCCCGCGCGCCCCAATTTGCGCAGGCGCAGGTCGATGGCACGGAGAATCGTCGGCTGACCTGGACGACCGCCGCGGCGATGCTTGCCGCCGCCGACGCCGGCCGCGCGACGATCATCTATCCCACCCGCCGCACGCTCGAACGGCTGGCGCGCTTCGCGACCTATGAGGAGGCGGTCGCCGACGCCGCCGCGCATCCGATCCGGGCGATCACCCCGTTCATCGCCAGCCGCGATGGCGTCGCCCATCTCTGCATCCCCGACGATCTCGGCTTCCCGGTCACCGCCGAGCCGCTCGACCAAGCCAGCCGCGGCTGATGCGCGCGCTGCGCCGGACGATCGCGGCGCTCGCCATCCTGCTGCTGCTCGCCGCCGTCGCCTTGCTGATCTGGGCGCTGGCGCGGGGCCGGCCACAGGATCTGCCCTGGACAGCGCTCGATCTCGGCGCGCCGATCGGCCTGGCGACCGGGCGCAAGC